>JAXJVE010000138.1:0-1142 GCA_036308705.1 Acutalibacteraceae bacterium | reverse complement strand
TTCTGTTTCTGTGCGTATAAATTTATCTGTTTCAAATACATCTTCAAGCGAATAATCAGAAACATTTTTTACGCAATCGAAAGCGGCTTCAACCGCCTTGGGAATATCAAGGAATCTGATTTTACCGTTTCTGAAAAGCTCATTTGCCTTTTCATTAGCCGAATTTACCGCCGCAGGATAAAGCCCACCTTTTTCAACCGCTTTTCTGCAAAGATTGATACAGGAAAAAGTTTCGTAATCGGGCTTTTCAAAAGTAAGCGTTGCAGCCTGAATCAAATCAAGCCGACCGACGGGACTTACAAATCTTTCAGGATAAGTGAGTGCATATTGAATGGGAATTCTCATATCGGGTATACCGAGCTGAGCGATAACTGAGTTATCAACATATTCAACAAGAGAATGAACAATGCTCTGTCGGTGTACAACAATATCAATGTCCGCCGCATTCATATCAAAAAGCCATGAAGCTTCGATAAGTTCAAGCCCTTTGTTCATCATTGTAGCAGAGTCGATGGTTATTTTTGCACCCATGCTCCAATTAGGATGTTTCAATGCCTGTTCAAGAGTAACCGTTTCAAGATAATCCTTGCTTTTGCCGAAGAAAGGGCCTCCCGATGCAGTTAAAATGAGCCTTTTAATCTGCTTTTTATCCGTACATCCCTGAAGCGACTGAAAAATTGCGGAATGTTCGCTGTCTACGGGCAAAATTGAAACGCCTTTTTCCTTCGCAGTATTCATAACAATTTTACCGCCCGCAACAAGGGTTTCTTTATTGGCAAGAGCGATATTGCTGCCGCATCCGATTGCCGCAAGAGTAGGCGAAAGACCCGCAATACCCACTATACCGTTGAGCACAGTATCTGCACCGCAACGTGCACATTCCTCAACACCTTCCGCACCCGAAAGCACTGCGGTTGAGGTATCGGCAACCCTTATTTTGAGTTCAGCCGCCGCCTTTTCATCCGCAACAGCGGCAAGACGGGGGCTGAATTTTCTTATCTGTTGTTCAATTATATCCACCCTTGAATTTGCGGTCAAAGCAACAACATCAATGCCCATAAGCTCTGCAACTTCAAGAGCCTGAACCCCTATTGAACCCGTTGAACCGAGTACAGCAAGAGTTTTTGTCATAATATCAATCC
>JAXJVE010000137.1:0-3607 GCA_036308705.1 Acutalibacteraceae bacterium | reverse complement strand
CTTTTTGATATGATTGAAGAACTGAGATAAGGAAGCAAAGAAAGTTCTTGTTTCAACAAGCGAAAAAATCGTCTAACTTTTCGCTTCTCTTGAGGATTTTTTTGCATTTTTGAATAACCGTTAAGTTATTAATCTATAAAAAATATTTATAATAGTACATTTCACCAAAAAAGGCCGCTTTTTGCGGTCTTTTTTAGTTGCGGAAATCATTGACTTTACAGGATATTTTAGGGTATCATATAAAAGTAAAAATTTAAAATGCGGGAGTTTTGGATTATGATGAAAAATACCGAAAAAACCATGGAAAAAATCGTTGCTCTCTGCAAGGGCAGAGGCTTCATTTTCGCAGGCAGCGAAATCTACGGCGGCCTTGCAAACACCTGGGACTACGGCCCCCTCGGTGCAAGAATGAAAAACAACGTCAAGGATACCTGGCGTAAAAGATTCATTCAGGAAAGAAAGAACAGCTACGAGGTTGATGCCGATATCCTTATGCACCCCAGAGTATGGGAAGCAAGCGGTCACGTTGCAAGTTTCTCAGACCCTCTTCTCGACTGTAAGGAATGTAAAAAGCGTCACAGAGCAGATAACCTCATCGACGATTTCAACCCCGATGCACACGCAGACGGTATGACAAAAGAGGAAATGTTTGAGTATATCAAGGCTCACTCAATCCCCTGCCCCCACTGCGGCAAGCATAACTTCACAGACATCAGAGAATTCAACCTGATGTTCCAGACCTTCAGAGGCGTTACAAACGACAGCAAAAACATCATCTATCTTCGCCCCGAAAATGCTCAGGGTGAATATGTTAACTATCTCAACGTTCAGAGAACAATGAGAGCAAAGCTTCCCTTCAGCATCGGTCAGATAGGTAAGGCTTTCAGAAACGAAATCACTCCCGGTAACTTCACTTTCAGAACAATCGAGTTCGAGCAGATGGAGTTCCAGACCTTCTGTAAAGAAGGCACAGATAACGAGCTTTACGATTACTTCAAGGAATACGGTATGAAGTATTATCAGGATCTCGGCATCAAGGCTGAAAACCTCCGTTATCACGATCACGAAAAGCTTGCTCACTACGCAAAGGCTGCTTGTGATATCGAATTCCTCTTCCCCTTCGGTTGGGGCGAAGTTAACGGCACACACAACAGAACAAACTTTGACCTTACAAGACATCAGGAATACAGCGGTCAGAAGATGGATTATCTTGACCCTGAAACCAACGAAAAATATATCCCCTTCATCATCGAATCAACCTACGGTCTTGACAGAACCGTTCTTGCTCTTCTCTGCGAAGCTTATGACGAAGAGGTTATTGATGCTGAAAAGAACGATACAAGAGTTGTTCTTCACCTCAGCCCCGCAGTTGCACCCTTCAAAGCAGCTGTTCTTCCCCTTTCAAAGAAGCTTTCAGACGATGCTCTCAAAGTTTATGAAAAGCTCCAGAAGAAGTTTATGGTTGACTTTGACGAAACAGGTTCAATCGGCAAGAGATACCGCCGTGAAGACGAAATCGGTACTCCCCTCTGTATCACATTCGACTTTGATTCACTCGAAGATAACTGCGTAACAGTAAGAGACCGTGATACAATGCAGCAGGAAAGAATCTCAATCGATGCTCTTGAAGATTACATCGCAGCACGCATTGAGTTTTAATTCAGGTTATAATAAATTTATCATACATCAGAAAGGAATTTGAGTTTTTATGAAAGTTAATTTCACAGAAACAGTGCTCAGAGACGCTAACCAGTCACTTATCGCAACAAGAATGCCCTTCAAAGATTTCGCACCCGTTCTTGAAAAGCTTGATAAGGCAGGCTATTACTCACTCGAGTGCTGGGGCGGAGCAACATTTGACTCCTGCCTTCGCTACCTCAACGAAGATCCCTGGGAAAGACTCAGAAAAATTAAGGCAGCTTGCCCCAACACAAAACTCCAGATGCTTCTCAGAGGTCAGAACCTTCTCGGTTATAAGCATTATCCCGACGACGTTGTTCGTATGTTCATCCGCAAGAGCGTAGAAAACGGTATCGACATCATCAGAATTTTCGATGCTCTCAACGACGTTCGCAATATCGAAGTTGCAGTTGACGAAACTCTCAAGTGCGGTGCTCACGCATCAGGTACAATCTGCTACACAATCAGCCCCATCCACAACCTTGACAACTATGTTAAGCTTGCAAAGCAGATTGAAGCTCTCGGCGTTCAGTCAATCTGCGTTAAGGATATGGCAGGTATTATGAGTCCCAAGGAGGGCTACGAACTCGTTAAGGCTCTCAAGGCTAACGTTAAAGTTCCCATCGTTGTTCACACTCACTCAACAACAGGCCTCGGCTTTATGACACTTCTCAAGTGCGTTGAAGCAGGTGCAGACGTTATAGACTCAGCTATTTCATGTTTCTCAGGCGGTACTTCACAGCCCGCAACAGAAACTCTTGTTTATACTCTCAAGCAGTACGGCTACGAAGTTGACGTTGACGAAAATGTTTGTCAGGAAATCAACGATTTCTTCAAGCCCATCCGTGCAAAGGCTCTTGAAAGCGGTCTTCTCAACCCCGTTGTTATGGGTACTCAGACCGACGCTCTCATCTATCAGATTCCCGGCGGTATGCTTTCAAACCTCGTTGCACAGCTCACAGCTCAGAAGAAACTCGATAAGCTCGATGAAGTTCTTCTTGAAACTCCCAGAGTACGTGAAGACCTTGGCTATCCTCCCCTCGTAACTCCCATGAGCCAGATGGTTGGCGTTCAGGCAACCGCAAACGTTCTTGCAGGCGAAAGATACAAGAACATCTCAAAAGAAGTAAAGAGCTACATCAAGGGCGAATACGGTCAGGCTCCCGGCAAGGTAAGTGAAGAACTCCAGAAGCTCGTTCTCGGCGACGAAGAGCCCTTCACAGGCAGATTTGCAGATACTCTTGCTCCCGGCCTTGAAGAAGCTAAGGCTTATCTCGGCGATAAAGCAAAGAGCATGGAAGATGTTCTTTCATACATCGCATTCCCCGCTCAGGCAGAAGCATTCTTTGAAAAGCGTGAAACTCTTAAAAAGAACACATTTGCTTATACAATCAAGAGAATTGACTGAGGAGGTTAACTATGTTTGCAGACAAAGACTTCCTTACAATGCCGGAAACAATGTTCGTTGCAATTGCAGGTATCGTAGTTGTTCTTCTTGAACTTGCAATTCTTGCAGTTCTTATTGTTCTCCTTTCAAAAATCTTCAGAGCTATTGAAGGCAGAGTTTCATCGTCATCGGCAGCACCTACACCCGAAGTTGCTCCCGCTGAAACACCCGTTGCAGCTCCCGCCCCCGCAGTTTCGGTATCTGCTCCCGCATACACCGTTCCCGGCGGACTCCGTCTTATTGATACGGATGAACGCACTGCAGCAGTTGTTATGGCTCTTGTAAGTGACCAGAGCGGTATTCCGCTTGAAAATCTTTATTTCAAGTCAATCAGATGCCTTGCTCCCGCAGGGCTCGAGCTTGAAGGTGTTGACGAAAACACAGTAGCTACAATAATGGCAATCATCAGTAAAGAAAGCGGTATTCCGCTTGAAAGACTCTGCTTCAAATCAATCAAGAAAGTGGAGGAATAATCATTAT
>JAXJVE010000136.1:0-3846 GCA_036308705.1 Acutalibacteraceae bacterium | reverse complement strand
TTGAAGCCATAGAAGAACATGGGGATAGCAGCAACAACAAGAATGATTGCAGCGATGAAATAAATCCACTTAAGGGTGTGTGCGTTTGCGTATTCCTGGCCTGCGATAACTGTGTTGAAGAAAGTTTCAACAGCACCGATTTCTGTGATACCGGTTGTTTCTGACTGAGAAAGCATTTCTGAAATAATATCTTTCTTATCAGCCCATATATCGCTTACAACTTTTACTTTTTCAAGAAGTTCTTCAAAGGGAAGTGTTTTTAATTCATCCCAATTTTCGGGCTTGAGATATCTGTACTGCTCTGTCATCTTGCCTGTAATCATAGGAAGGAAAACAGTAACGATACCTGCACCTACTGTACAGAACATACGGGCAACGGTAAGGATGTTACCTCTTGTTTCGGTGTTGTTTGTAAGGCAGGTTGCAAGGCCCCAATAGGGAACGTCTGCGATAGTGTAAGCAACGCTCCAGATAACGTAGATAGCCGCAATTGCTGTAAATATAAAGATTTTTTTATCGCCGTTATTTGCAACATTTGCGTGATCGTAATAGGGAAGGAAGCAGAGGATTGTCATAATACCGATGGGAAGTGCCATCCACTTAAGATAAGGTCTGCACTTACCCCACTTTGTACGGGTTTTATCAACAACAGAGCCCATAATGGGGTCGTTGAATGCGTCAAAAACACGTGCGGCAAGCATAAGAATTGCAACTGCAATTGCACCTGTGATTACTTTTGTTTCACCAAACAAAGTAATTTCACCAAATTTAACGCTCGGTGCACCAAAGAGAAGTGCATCGGTCATAAACACGGTGATGTAAGAACCGATAATGGTACAGATAAAGTTCTGACCGAAACCGGCTATACTGTAAGCGAGAGCCTCTTTAGGCTGAACGCCGTTGCCCGGAGTTGTTCCGAACAGTTTGTGTAAAAATCCTTGATTCATTTTTACAGCTTCCTTTCATCTAAATTAATGATTTATAAAATTCAAGCGTTTTGGTGTTTATTCTTGTCTGAGAAATCAGAAATCTCTCGCAAAAATAAGCAAGACGCTTTTCATCCGAAGCAGGCAGAGAAAATGAATACATTCTCTCAATCGGGTTTGAACATACGTGACGCATCGCAGCAAGTACGGTGGAGTTTATCCTCTCCCCTTTTCTGCCACTGTTTTTGCAGTAAATACAGCCGTCTTCAACATTGAAAACCATATCGCCGTCTGTTTCTCCGCAATGGGGACACGCCGTTAAATCGGGCATAAAGCCCGAAAAAACCATAAATTTAAGCTCAGTTACGGCTTTGAGAAAATCGTTTGAACGCCTCTGTTTTTCAAGCAGATGCATAGAGTTGAGAATAACCCTCAGATAATCCCTTGCAGGCTCCATTTCGGGCACAAGTTCAGATGCAAGGGAACAGAAATACTGCGAAAGAGCAAGCTTTTCAATATCGCTTCTCAATCCGAAAAAAACTTCTTTTGCAACGGCATCGTCAATTATGTAGCTGTCCCTGTTTTTATAGATTGAAAAATCTCCGTAACAAAGGGACTGAGTTGCGCCGTGCATCTTACTGTTTATTTTTTTGGCTCTGTTTGCGAATGCCCTGAGCACACCGTATTCGGCGGTCAGAAGTGTTACAAGGCGGTCACTTTCCCCTGTATCCGTTACCTTGAGCACCAGAGCGTCGGTAGTCATTCTCATTTGTTTTTACTCCTGCAGTACTGTTTGAAACACAGTTTCTGAATTCAAGATAATCCGCAATCAGACCGGACTTTGAAAATTTTCTCCACGCCGTTTCTTTTTCCATTCATATCATCTCCCGTTAATAAATTAACCTTATCAAAGGGAGTTATAAGCGGAAAAATTTATATTTATTTTGTGTATTGATGAATATTAAAAAAATGTCATGTGATGTGTTCCGTCACATTTATATGATTGATGAGAAATGATGACGGATGGCATTTTTCTTGCTTGAAGGCGTATCGTGTATACGTCGAAAGCAAAAAAATGTCAAGTGAAACGCTCCGTCGCATTTATCACAATCAGGCAATCAATCCAAACCGAAGTTGTGGATTATACCCTCTCTGTTACGCCAGCCTTCTTTTACCTTTACCCAGCACTGAAGGTTGATTTTGCATTGGAAGAAGTTCTCCATATCAACACGCGCTTTTGTGGAAATGCGTTTGAGCATATCACCCTTTTTGCCGATGATGATGCCTTTATGGGTATCTTTTTCGCAATAAATAATTGCTTCAACATCCATAATATCACCAGTTGACCTCTCACGCATCTTTTCAATACTTACGGCAACACCGTGAGGCACTTCCTTATCAAGAAGAAGAAGCATCTTTTCTCTGATAATCTCACCTGCAAGCACTCTTTCGGGCTGATCGGTAAGAGTATCGTCGGGGAAGAAATGAACGGATTCATAGGTAAGCTTTTTCAGTTCATCTATGATAACATCAACATTCTCATTTTTGAGAGCACTTACGGGAACAACAGCCTCAAACTCAAATTCGCCTGAGAACTTCATAATCTTTTCCATAATCTGCTCTTTTTGTCTGACGGTATCAATCTTATTGATTGCAAGCACAACGGGTGCTTTCTCCGCCTTAAGGCGTTTGAGAAGCTCAAGTTCCGTATCTTTGATATCGCCCTCGGGTTCGGTTACGAAAAGGCAGGCATCAACACCCGCTATACCGTCACCCACGGCTTTTATCATTTTTTCACCGAGCTTGGTTTTGGGTCTGTGATAACCCGGTGTATCGGTGAAAACAAGCTGAGTTTCGCCCTCGGTAAGAACACCCATAATTCTTGTACGGGTGGTCTGGGGCTTCTGGGTAACGATTGCCACCTTCTGACCGAGCATTCTGTTAAGAAGCGAAGATTTACCCACGTTGGGGCATCCAACTATTGCAACAAAAGCGGTTTTAGTCATTTTTTACCTCTTTATTAAGTATTATTCGATTTCGTCGTCCATGTAGTAGCTCGAATTTCTTTTAAGACCGAGCTTTGTGAGAACCGATTCTTCTTTTTCTCTCATTCTCACGCTTTCCATACCGCCGTTCACGTGATCGTAACCGAGCAGATGAAGCATTGAATGAACGGTAAGGAAGCCTATTTCCCTCTGAAGAGAGTGACCGTATCTGTCCGCCTGGTCAACGGCGTGCGGAATTGAAATAACAATATCTCCGAGCAGTTTTGCTCCCGTATCGTTGTTGATATCATATACCCCGTTTTCGCCGAGAGGGAACGAAAGAACATCGGTTGCTCTGTCTATATTTCTGTACTGAAGATTGAGCTGATGAATCGCATCATCATCAACAAAAGTGACGCTGACCTCAGCGGGATCTTCAAACTCTTCCTGAACAAGTACCGCTGTACAGCAACGGCGTACAAGCATACGCACACCTGTAGGAATTCTCATTTCGTTCTGTTCGTTAGAGATTATAACTTTAACCTTGCTCATTTTCTGTTACGCTCCTCATCCTGTTTTTCATAGGCTTTGATAATATCCTGTACAAGTCTGTGGCGAACAACATCTTTTTCATTAAATCTTACAATCCCGATGTCCTCAATATTCTTGAGGATTCTCACTGCCTCTTTAAGACCCGAACGCTTGCCGTCGGGGAGGTCAATCTGAGTAATATCGCCCGTTACAACCATCTTGGAATTGAAGCCGAGACGGGTAAGAAACATTTTCATCTGTTCGGGCGTTGTGTTCTGTGCTTCATCAAGAATTATGAAGCTGTCATCGAGAGTACGTCCTCTCATATATGCAAGAGGTGCAACTTCGATATCTCCTCTTTCCTGATGTTTCTGAAAGTTCTCTGCACCGAGCATATCAAAAAG
>JAXJVE010000135.1:0-2274 GCA_036308705.1 Acutalibacteraceae bacterium | reverse complement strand
GAATACGCTTATTCTTGCCGTTTCTTCATCGGTTATTTCAACCGTACTCGGCACTGCGGCGGCTGTCGGCATTGATAAATTCAAAAAAGGCCCTGTCCGCTCAGGCGTTATGGCAACAACAAATATCCCCATGATGAACCCTGAAATCGTAACAGGTGTTTCAATGATGCTTCTGTTTGTTTTTGTAGGCAAACTTGTGGGTGCCGATTCAGCTCTCGGCTTCGGTACTTTGCTTATAGCTCATGTTACTTTCAGTTTGCCGTATATTATTCTTAATGTACTTCCCAAACTCAGACAGACGGACAGAAACCTTGCGGAAGCTGCACAGGACCTCGGCTGTAAACCCGCATCTGCATTTTTTAAGGTGGTTTTGCCTTCGATTATGCCGGGTATCATAACAGGTATGATTACCGTGTTTACGCTTTCGCTCGATGATTTCATCATCAGTTATTTTTCGGGCGGCCCGGGTTTTCAGACTCTTCCGATTGCTATTTTCTCAATGACAAAAAAGAGAGTCAATCCCGATATGTACGCACTCTCCGCCCTGATTTTCCTCAGTATTCTTCTTTTGCTTATTCTTTATAATATCGCACAGTCCAAGAGTGAGGAAAAATCAAAGAAGAAAAAATAAGTTTTTGACAAAGGAGTGACTTTTGTTGAAAAAAAGAATTGTGTCATCAATATTTGCTTTGATAGTTGCGGTTGTTCCGTTTTTTACCGTATCTGCGGCAGAGCAAAGTGACATAGATGCCCTCAGAGGCACAACGCTCTATGTTTATAACTGGGGTGAATATATTTCAAACGGCGAAGACGAATCGCTCGATGTCAATGCCGCATTTGAAGAAAAATACGGTATTAAGGTTGTTTACGATACCTTCGATAACAACGAGGTTATGTATTCAAAGCTTAAAAGCGGCGGTGTATCGTATGATGTTGTCATTCCTTCGGATTATATGATTCAGAGAATGATTACCGAAGATATGCTTGCAAAAATAGATTTTTCAAATGTTCCGAACTATAAATATATTCCCGAAAAATATAAAAACCTTGCACACGACCCCGGCAACGAATATTCGGTGCCCTATACGGTCGGTATGGTAGGTCTTATTTATAACACAAAAATGGTTGAAGAAGCTCCCACAAGCTGGACTGCACTCTGGGACGAAGATTATGCAAACAGTATTCTTATGTTCAATAACCCCAGAGATGCGTTCGCCATTGCACAGAGCATTCTCGGTATGGATTATAACAATGAGAGCCCTGTAGCCTGGAAAACAGCATCAGAACTTCTCAAAGTTCAGAAGAATGTTAATCCTTCTTATGTAAACGACGAAATCTTCCTTAAAATGGAAGCGGGTGAGGCGGCTCTTGCACCGTATTATGCGGGCGACTTCCTTTCAATGCAGGAGAATAACCCCGATCTTGATTTCGTTTATCCTGAAGAAGGCGTGAACTTCTTTGTTGACGGTGCCTGTGTGCTTAAAAATGCAAAAAACAAGCTTGCGGCAGAACTTTATATCAATTTTCTTCTCGAGCCTGAAATTGCACTTGCCAACGCAGAGTATATTTGTTATGCAAGCCCCCACACAGAGGTTTATAACAATCCCGAATATTCATATTATCAGGATGAAATACTTTATCCCGAAGACGGCAAGTTCAAAACACAGCTTTTTGTGAATCTTGACCCTGAAATTCTTGCTCTTATGAGTACACTCTGGGATGATGTAAAAAATCACATTCCTTCATCAGCGTCAAATAATTATGCGTTTTTCTTTGGCGGCGATTCATCGCAGACCGTTATTGATGCGGGCGAGATAATGACACCCGAGGCAAAACGCTATGCACTTTACATAGGCATTTTTGCTTTGATTTGTTTTGCGTATATTATCTTCAGATATGCACGCAAAAAATATCGTGAAAAAATATAAAACAAACTAAAAGGAGTTTTTATGGCAGAAAAAAGAAGCAGTTTTACCGGTAAAATAGGATTTGTTCTTGCTGCGGCAGGCTCAGCTGTAGGTCTCGGTAATATCTGGCGTTTCCCTTATCTTGCAGCTGAACACGGCGGAGGAATTTTTCTTCTTGTTTATCTTATTCTTGCGGTTACTTTCGGTTTTGCACTGATGGTTGGTGAAATTGCACTCGGCAGAAAAACAGGTCTGAGCGCAATCGGTGCATTCAATAAGCTTAACAAGAAATATTCATTTATCGGAGTTATTGCTTCGATAATTCCCGCACTTATTCTTCCTTATTACTCGGTTATCGGCGGTTGGG
>JAXJVE010000134.1:0-5618 GCA_036308705.1 Acutalibacteraceae bacterium | reverse complement strand
TCGGTATCTGTTATCCAAATGTCTCCGTCCAATACAACTGCATTTTTGAGATGTTCCTTAGCAAAATACATTGAAGAAATGTTATTGCACTTATCATACAAAGGATTATTAATCAATGTTACATTGTATTTTTCGGACAAATAGCTGAATTTTTCGGAAAGATAGCCCACCACTACGTAAATATCAAATATATTTTTTTGATGCAATATTTCAATTGTGTGTTCAATAATGGGTTGTCCTTTAACTTCTATCAACGGTTTGGGCGTGTTTTTCGTCAAAGGTAGCATTCGTTCACCTTTTCCTGCCGCAAGAATAATAGCTTTTTCAACCTTATTCATTGTTTTCTTCCTCCTCAAAATATCTGTAATATTCTTTAGCATAACGATACTGCCTTAATGAATATTCACCAAACTCAACACCTAATGTCGCTTTATATTCACACCAATTACTCCAAAGCAAGCCACAAGCCGCTATATAGCAATATATTTTTAGGCGTGTATTTTCAGGACATTCATTATCAAAATATGTATCGATAAGAAAATCCGTTCTTTGCTTATCATACATAGAATATATAGCAAACATTGCTATATCAACATGAGGATCTTGCATACCGGAATATTCCCAATCGATAAGACGTATATCGTCTTTTGAGATTATAAAATTGTCAGGCACCGAATCTATATGCGTTAAACAAAAATATCTTTCTTGCTCTTCAATATATTTTTTTAATTTAAAAACATTCGATTTTACGATATCATAATCATAATATACCGAATTCCTATCTCTAAGATTTTCATAATAATCAATTTGCTCAAATATATCAAAAAAATGATTAACCGAAAGTGATTTATTATGAAACTCTTTCAGCACCGCCATACATCTGACAACGTCTTTATCATCGAATGGGTTGCAGTTGTGCGAATCTTCTATAAATTCAGTTATCTTATATCCGTTTTTCGGATTAATATAAATAATATTATCACATATATTTTTATCATTTATCTGGCAATAAACATCATATTCATTTTTTCTGTTTATGAGTCTGTCTGTTCCTTCACCCGGGATTCTGAATATATATCGTTTGTTTTCACAACTGAATATAAATGACCTGTTTGTCATGCCTGACTTCAAAGAAGCAATATTGCGAATCTTTTCTTTGGTTGTTTTTAATGAATCGCATATTATTTCTATATATTCACAGTTAAGACTTGAAGAATTAACATCCGCATTAACAAGATCGTCATACGTATTTATTTCCAGGCAAAAATCTTCATCAACCAAATTTGCCTTAAAAATGCTTTCTCCATCCAACCAAAAAGCGTTTTCCCAAAAAGCGTTATTATACAAATCGTTATTTTCAAGCAGTTCAATGTTGTTTCTTAATTTCTTTGAATCATTTTCACAAACATAAGCTATGCCAATTTCTTTGTTGCCTTGCTCAAGATGATTAACTTTTGTTATATCCCTGTTTCTGTTACATTTCAACTGACTTGCTTGTACTTTCTCTTCAGAAACCATGTACCAAGAAAACATTTCGACAGAATTGAACGGATTATATGCACACCATATGTCACTTGGCAAAATATAACTGTTGCTTATTTTATTACTGACAAGTTTCAGAGAATGTAAATTGTTTTTAGATTTGTAATCGTTGTTTACAATAAGTTCAACGTTATATTTATCAATAAGATATTCAAATTTTTCTTTCATATATCCGACTACAATATATATTTCAAATATACCGACATCATGCAGTTGCTTGATAAGACGTTCTATCAATATTTCGCCTTTTACTTCCAACAAAGCTTTAGGAATATCTCTGCATAAAGGCACCATTTTAAGACCGTATCCGGCCGATAATATAATTGCAGACTGAGGCTTGTTTTTTGCAATAAGATTCTTGGTTTTTTCTTCAACATCCATATTTTCTTTGATGAAGCCATTATCTTTTAACAGTTTAATCGATTTATTAATTTTTCCGAGCGACAGCCCTGTTAAATTCGCCAACTCACGCTGACTTGCAGAATCATTTAAATAAATATGCTTTAACACTTCAAGTTCATTTGCGTTCACAAAAATCACAACCTCCATTTTCGTGAACATTATATTTAAATGTCGTAAAAATGTCAATAATAATTTGACAATTGGAAATGAACACCAACCAATTCCTTTTTTACAGAAAGGGATTTATTATATTTTCTGCTTATCTGTGCTGTTTTATGATTGGGCGGAAGCGTTGATATAAAAGGCTTGGCTGGGGTTGTGAGAGAAAAATTTACACATTCCGAAAAACTTTTACATTTCCCGTGAATTAATTACAGTTTTGCGAAAAAGTTTACTTTTTCAAATCAAATCTGTCATAACCTTTTCAAAATCAAAAAGTGAGGTTATGTTATGTATTCTGTTTTAATTTCAAACAAACTTATCCGCGAGATTTTGCCTGCCGACACTCGAAGCAATCTGGTGCTTTCTCCGATGGAATTCCGCGTAAAATATCTGATGATTTCGCTGATTCAGAAAAACACAGAAAAGTTTGAGCCGATTGACATTACGGTACCCGAATTCGCCCGATATTTCGGCTTATCGTGGGGCGGTAAGCAAACAAAATCGCTCGTTGTTGCAATCGGAAATCTGATTGAAAACAGCTATATTCTCGACGGCAAAACCATACACTGGCTGTCGCCCGAATCATATATTTCAGACGGCAAAATTCATCTTGAATTAAACAGTTCACTTGCTCCGTATCTGTTGAAAACCAAAGAAAATTTCACGTTTTATCACTATGGTGACACAGTGAATTTCAAGTCGCGTTATTCATTCAGAACGTATGAATTTATGAAGTCTGTTGAGGGTATGGGCTTCTTGAAAATCAGCCTTGACGATGCGATTTTGTTGCTTGGTGACGGGTGCTGTAAAACAAAATGCGAATTCATCAAACGGGTGCTGAATCCTGCATTGAAAGAGATTAACAATTACTCTGATATCACAGTGAAAAAACGCTTTCACAAGCCTTTCGGCAAGCCCGAACAGATATGGTTCAGCATAAGAAACAAAAGCGATGATGCACCGCAGGAAAACATAAAATATCACGGCAAATCAACAGAAAGAGACGAGAATCCGACACCTTTATACCCCGTTTAACGGAACAAACTCCGCCCGAAAAAAGGCGGAGTTTATCCCAACAAATAACAAAGGAGTTTGAAAAAGGAGTAGTCATAATAATCTATTGTCTGTCTCTCAACGGAACCACTTTGGAAACACAAAAACCTGCTCGGTTATTACATTTTCTGAACTCAAGAACAGCTTCTCTGAACTCGAATTCACGTCCCGTTTCATCAAGTTCGACCCCGATTGCGTTGTTAAGTCTTATCCCCAGATCTATGGCAGGCAAATCGCTCCAGAAGAAGGGAATAAGCATATAAGCGTACTCAAGCATAACTTGTTGTATGTTAGCCAATGCAACGTTTTCTGAAATGCAGATACCTGCTTGTTTGCCGTATTTTTCAACGGTATCGTCCTCTCGGTAATCAACGCAATAGCGTATTTGTTCTGAATTTTCGTCTGTTGTAAAAAGCTGAATTGCATTCGGATAATTTTCAAAAAGCAATCTGATTTCGCTTAATACGTCTGAATCTGACACGCTTTTCCATCGTTCAATTAAAGTCATATTCTCTTCCTTTCGCAGTTTTGTTGTTGAGTGAATGTATCCTTCGTTACTTTCACCTCCATCTGTCACATCTTTTGATTTTATTATGACAGATGAGGTGCACTCTCAATATGCAAAAAGAAAAATCCGGTATCAATTTCTGATACCGGACAGATTTTTATATTCAATTTTCGATTTCGGCAAGATTTCCGTTGCTGTCAATCTTATAGACCCTTGTGCAGTACTGAAGCATACTCGGTCTGTGGGTTGTGATAATTCTTGTTCTGTTGGGGTATTTTTTCATCATATTTGCAAGAACGGTTTCTTCCGTCTGGGCATCAAGAGCGCTTGTTGCCTCGTCCATAACGATAATCGGTGCGTCACGGAGAACAGCTCTTGCGATTGACATTCGCTGAACCTGACCCTCTGAGAAATTAACGCCTTTTTCGCTTATTTCGGTGTTGATTCCGTTGGGCAATTCTTCAATGAAACTCCACGCATCGGCAGTGACGAGAGCGTTGATAATTTCCTCGTCGGTTGCCTCAGGTTTTACGATTCTCAGGTTATCCGCAACGGTTCCCGAAAAGATTGCATTGCCTTGAGGCACATAGGAACAGAACCTTCTTGTGCATTCGGAAACGGCAATTTTCTGACCGTCTTTTGTTTCAAGAATCAGCTCGCCCGAATCAACTTCAACAAGGCCGAGAATAAGCCTGAGAAGGGTTGTTTTTCCTTCACCCGAAGGGCCTACAAACGCAATGGTTTCGCCTGCTTCGGCTCTGAAAGAAACGTTTGCCACAACGGGTTTGTCGCCGTCGGGATAAGTATACTGAAGGTCATTGCAAATAATTGTAACTCCGCTTTCATCAGCGGATTTTTCCATTTTTTCAGCCGTTTCGCTGTCCTGATTTTCTTCAAGCGGAAGGTCTGTTATTTCCATTATTCTGCCTGCCGAAGTGGCGATTGAAATTGCAGAAGGCAGAAGTGAAACAAGAGCCGAAAACGAGCCTGTGAGCTGACCCGAAAGCTGTAAAAACAGGGTCATTACGCCGAATGAAATCGCACCCTGCCAGAGCTTATACACGCCTAAGCCGTAGCAACTGTAAGCAACTGCAAGACCTATGAGCGACATACAAAGGCTCATAACGATTGAAAATTTATCGTGGTCAAGCTTTATTTTACGGTGAAGCTGAAGATTTGTTTTCATCTGCTCAACGTAGCGTTTTGTGATATCAAAAGCCTTGATTGTCTGCAGATTCTGAATAGATTCCGAATAGAATGAAAGGATTTTTCCGTTCATTTCACGGCTTTCTTCATTATATTTACGCACCAGTTTTGTTGTGATTTTAGAAGAAAGAACAAGAAAAGGCGCGCTCATAAATGCAAGAAGTGCCATTGTGGGCTCATAACAAAGAACGACGATAAAGCAACCGATAAACTGCGCCGAAGTCGTGAAAACGTTGGGCACAAAGGAAATTATGCTGTTTGAAACAACGTTGACGTCGCCCTCAATTCTGTTGAGCAAGTCGCCCGAATGGTATTTTCTGATATCTTCCCATTTTGAGAAAACAACCTGCTCATAAACACCGCTTCTGATTTCCATGCTGATTTTTGTTCCCACAACCCCTGCGATTCTTGAAACCGCAGAGCTGACTAAAATCTGTGTTACGGCAAGGGTTACGGCTGTTATTGCACTTTTGAGAATGGTGTCGGTATTATGGTCAATAACGGAATCTATCAGATATTTTGAGGCAACGCTTGCACCGAGACCCATCGCTGTGCTTAAAAGCCCGATAACAACGTAGAAAAATATCTGCCAGCGGTATTTTGACGCATATTTCAGCAACCATTTCCATTCTTTTTTGAGCGAACGCAGAAGATTGATATATTCACTTGGTTTTTTCAAGCAGAATCAACTCAATTCAATGTATTAATTCTATTTATTATATCATATTCGATTTATAAACACAAT
>JAXJVE010000133.1:0-1457 GCA_036308705.1 Acutalibacteraceae bacterium | reverse complement strand
TGTTTACCTTGAGCAATAGCGGTTTCTTTCTTATTAAGCACCGCAACCTTGTTGCCTTTTTCATCTTCAACATAATCGAAGATACGAACATCACGAAGGTTCAAGGTTTCTTCAAGAATTTTAAAGCCATTGATACGACTTGTACCATAGGTGTTATACGCCTTAACGTTAGAACGGTCATAACTCTTGCCTTGAATGTTCCATTCACCGGTATATTTAGAGTAATGGGTTTTCACATTGTATCGCATATAATATGCCATACTGAAAAGCTCATACATAAAGTCATCAATAACATCGGTTGGGAGCCAAGTAGCACCAAGTCTAACACTAATCTCACTTGCAGTAAGGTCAGTAGGCTGGACTGCTTCAAGTGCCTTAACATTCACGGCAAAAGAATCGTTTCCGTCTGCTTCGTTTTTAAGCCTTGCAATACGGAGTTTTTCACGAACATTACCTGACAAATACTCGTCAGCAGTAACATATTCGTTTTCATCATCACCGCCTATATTTTGGAATATAACACCGGTTAGATCTTCAATGATTTCATCTTCCGTTTTGCCAGTAAGCTCAGCCATAAAAGGAATATCTACCTTTGTATGCTCGGCAAGAGAAACAGAGAGAGCTTCACTTGCAGTATCAACCGATGTGACCGCAACCTTTTGCTTGATAGTTCGCTTATTGAACATATCCGCCTTTCTCACAAAGTTTCCTTCTTCATCAAGGACTTCAAGAGAAGTAAGCAAGAAATACGAGTTATCCGAACTGAAAGCAGAGCTGTTTGCACGGGAATTTATACGACCGTATTTCTTATTGAACCTATCGTAAATCTCGTTTAATTTATACTGCTGCTTTTTGATTTCATAGTCGGGATAATCTTCGGTTTGGTACTCAATAAGAGTGCGGACACAATCTCTGATTTCGATAAGTCCCTTTATTCGGTTCTCGGCAGTCATAGAAACATCAACGGGTTTCATACGACTGTTCTCACGATAATAAACCTTGCCGTCATATATCGTATAACTGAAGTTGCGAACATCGGGATCTGCAGGGATGGAGTTATCAATCTCATCATCCTCAAAGTCCTCGAACTCATATTCAGTTACTTCAGCGTGAATGTTTTGAATAGCGTCCGAAAGCATTTCCTCAAGGTCTTTATCCTCATAAGGAACGCAAGCCGATTCGGGACCGAACGGACCACTAACCATTTTCATTTCGCCCATAATCATATCGGGATTATCGACGAAATACTGATTCATTTTAACGCCGTTCTCATCAGTATTCAGATGCACCCAGTCGGGGTCGGCATCTATGATTCGGTCTCGCTTTTGTAAAAAGATAATATCACTTGTTACATCGGTTCCTGCACTCTCCTTAAAGGCTGTGTTCGGAAGTCTGACCGCACCGATTAGCTCTGCCCTCTCCGCAAGATATTTACGGACTGTCGGGTTGGCTTTATC
>JAXJVE010000132.1:0-2929 GCA_036308705.1 Acutalibacteraceae bacterium | reverse complement strand
GGGAATATCGGTTGTATCCTCTTCGAGCTGAATTTTAACATTCTTCATCTCAACCTTGGCTTTATCGAGATTCTTCTCAAAATCGGTGTAGAATTCGTCGAGCATTCTTACATAATCCTCTTCGCCGCTTCCTACACGGTCAAGGTTGATTTCCATCTGTGCGGTGAATTTTGTATTTACAATCTTGGGGAATTTATCTTTGAGAAGGCCTGTTATTGCACAGCCGAGCTCTGTGGGCACAAGCTGCTTTGCCTTTCTCTGAACATAATCCTTTTTGATGATTGTTGAAAGAATTGTTGCATAGGTACTCGGTCTGCCCACGCCGTTTTCTTCAAGCTCTTTGATGAGTGAAGCTTCGGTATAGCGTGCGGGGGGCTGAGTGAAATGCTGATTGGGTGTAATTTCACGCAGTCTGAGAACTTCGCCCGCCTTGATTTCGGGCAATACGCCCTTTTCGGCATCCTCTTCGGGGAGTTCATAAAGCTTTGTGAAACCGTCAAACTTAACGGAATAACCCGCAGCGGTAAAGATGCAGAAATCCTTCTCCTTATCGCCTTTTGATGCAATAATCTCTGCCTTTACGGTGTTCTGAACACAGCTTGCCATAAGGCTTGCCATAAATCTTTTCCAGATAAGGTTATAGAGCTTATACTGGTCGGATGAAAGGCTTGATTTTACATCCTCGGGGGTGAGTGACGGAATTGAAGGTCTGATTGCTTCGTGACCGTCCTGAGCGTTTGCTCTTGATTTATAATATACGGGCTTTTCGGGAATATATTCACTGCCGAAAGTTTTTGTGATGTATTCGGTAGCGGCGGCTCTTGCCTCCTCTGAAATACGGAGCGAGTCCGTTCTCATATAGGTGATAAGACCCGTCATACCCATACCCTGAACATTGACACCTTCGTAAAGCTCCTGAGCGGCTCTCATTGTTCTCTCAGCCTGGAAGCCGAGCTTTCTTGAAGCCTCCTGCTGGAGTGTTGAGGTAATAAACGGAGGAGTGGGGTTCTTTTTTCTTGTACCTTTTTTAACTGATTTTACTTCGTATTCAGCACCGTCGAGCTTTTCGAGATAAGCCTTTGCCTGCTCCTCATTGGTGATTTTGATTTTACCGTTTTCATCCGAATAAAGAGTTGCGTTGAGCACTCTTCTCTGTGCGGTTGCAAGCTTTGCATCAATAATCCAGTATTCTTCGGGCTTGAAAGCGTTGATTTCTTCTTCACGGTCAACAATGAGTCTTACCGCAACACTCTGCACTCTGCCCGCTGAAAGACCTCTTCTGATTTTCTGCGAAACGAAGGGGCTGAGTCTGTAACCCACAAGGCGGTCAAGCACACGTCTTGCCTGCTGAGCGTTAACAAGGTCAACGTTAACCTTCTTGGGGTTTGCCATACCGTTTGCAACACCCGTTTTGGTGATTTCGTTAAAAGTAACACGGTTTTCTTTGTTAAGGTCAAGACCGAGCACGGTTGCAAGATGCCACGAAATTGCTTCTCCTTCACGGTCAGGGTCGGCTGCGAGATATACTGCTTCGCTTGCCTCAACTTTATCCTTAAGCTCTTTTACAAGCTTTTCTTTTCCTTTGATAAGTGCGTATTTGGGGGCAAAGTTATTCTTTACATCAACGCTGAGTTTTGCTGCGGGAAGGTCTCTGATATGACCTTTTGATGCAACAACATCGAACTCCTTGCCGAGATATTTTTTGATTGTGTTTGCCTTTGCCGGGGACTCAACTATAATAAGTTTTGACATCGGTTTATCTCCTGTTTATTGTTTTAATGTGTAATACTTGCCGTCGTATTCTTCGATATAATCTTCTAGCACAAGAACCATCAATGCGGGTATTACCCTTGAAGCGGACAAACCGCTTTGTGCACAGATTTCTTCGAAGTGAAGAGTTCCCTCTCCGAAAAGATTATAGACCGCCTCTGCATCGGGGTCAAGACCTGACGGACATTCTTTTTTGATAATTACTTGCTTTTTCTCTTCCTCCTCCGGCTTTATTGCCGAAGAAACTGGGGTTTTGTCGATTGCATCAAGGTTGACTCTGTCGGGATAGATAACGGAAAACTGTCTGAGGATATCCGCCGCACCCGTTGCCGCCTTTGCACCGTCACGAATCAGGCTGTTTGCACCCATATATGCCGTTGAAAGCACACTGCCGGGGATTGCAAAAACCTCTCTGCCCTGCTCTTTTGCACATTCTGCGGTAATGAGCGAACCGCTTCTTTCACCGGCTTCAACCACAAGCACACCGTGGCTGATACCTGAAATAATTCTGTTCCTCTGAGGGAAAGTTATTCTTGATGCGGGCATAAACGGTAAAAACTCGCTGATAACGGCTCCGTTTTCACTTGTTCTGCGACGCATCGCCTCGTTTTCCATAAGATATCTTGTACCAAGACCGCAGCCGAGAACACAAACGGTTTTTCCGCCCGCATCGAGCGAACCTTCGTGAGCCGCACAGTCAATACCCTTTGCACCGCCGCTTACAACAACTGCACCTGCCGAAGCAAGATCGCCGCCGATTTTACGGGCTATTGCGATGCTTTCGTAACTCGGGTCACGAGTACCGACAATTCCTATCATCACCTTGCCTCTCAGGCAGCCTATATCTCCGTTAACAAACAGAACAAGCGGCATATTGCTGATTTTTCTCAGCCCTGCGGGGTATAACTTATCATCGGGCGTAATAATCTGCCAGCCGTTCTTTTCGCAGGCTTCAACCGCTCTGATGGCTTCGTCAAGCTTGGGTGACTTTAATTTTTCAAACTGTTTTGGTGAAAAAACGCCCGAAAGAACACGTTCCTGTTCAGTAGATTCAAAAAGTTTGTGAGGCTCAGGAAACGCCGATAATATTTCATCGACTTTTGCCGAAGGGCCAACTGCCCTTGACATCCATATCCAATATTTACAAAAAATATTGGAT
>JAXJVE010000131.1:0-2006 GCA_036308705.1 Acutalibacteraceae bacterium | reverse complement strand
GGGAATATGTTCCATTATGCCCTTCATTCCCTCAAACATTGCGTTCCACTGAATTTCATGCTGACCGCAGTTTGTATTATCGCCTGCAGTAAGAATAAATTTAACATCAGGATACTTTGCAAGAGCGTTTTTGAGAAACTCATTGAGTGACGAATAATCGGGATTATAGTGGTCGTCATCCTTCTGATGGTCTGATATTGCGATAAATCTGAATTTTGTAAGATTTTCCTCTTCGGTATCAAACCAATATTCTTCGCTTCGGTTTTCCGCACTTCCGCAAGTGTAATAATATCTTGTACCAGGCTTTAAATCCGAAGGAGTTGCCCAGAAAATATTGCTTGTATTAACATCACTTTTGAACGGCTTGACTATAGCGTCAACACGCTTTATTTCGCCGCCTTTTTCATAATATTCAACATAACCTTCAGCAACGTCAATGCTCATACGCCAGGTTACCGTCATCGAAGTTTTGGCATCGCCCGAAATACTGACCATAATATGGTCGGGCTTTTCTGTTGCAAGTCTTAAATTAGGAGTTCTTTCCATTTTATCTCACCTTAATTCTGAAAAGTTTTGCACCGTGGGGATTGACTTTGGCTGAGAACGAACCGCTTGTCACGGTATATTCTTCGTGCTCCCACATATCCCACACGCTGTAATCAATGCCGCCGACTGCTATATTGTTTATATCAAAGCTGATTTCTCTCTCAGCATCATCGGTATTGAAAAGTGCAACATATTTGCAGTTTTCACCGTTTGATACCCAGATTATCTCGCCCTTGCCGTCTGTTTCCTCACGTTTGAACTGCCTTGCACCGCTTGAATTCTTAAGCATATCAATAAGCTCTTTATTCTGAAGCAGAGAAAGTGTGAACTCATCGTTATCACGCATCTCGCCGCCTATCATAAGCGGTGAACGGAAAATTCCCCAGAGAGTCATCATTGTTATCTGCTCATCGTGAGTAAAGTATGTATAATGAATCCACTTGTTCACCTTCTGACGGGGATTTACCTTGAGATGACCTATGGGAAGCATATCGCAATCGGGCCATGCACCGGGCTGAACGTATTCCTGCCAGGCATAACAACGCTCAAACATATCGTGGAGCTTGCTCCATTCATCCCAGAAATCGCCTGTCATACGCCAGAGATTTGCGTTTGCGGCAAGATGTTCATGCTCCCATACGGGTGCAGGACCCGGTGAAAGGCTGAGCACCATAGGTCTGCCGCACTTATCTATTGCTTTGCGAAGCATTTCAATTTCTTTTCTTGCCGAATAGGGATTATTCGGATACATTTCCGTGTTTGCGATATCATCGCATTTAACGTAGTCCACACCCCATTCGGCATAGAGTTCAAAAATAGAATCGTAGTATTCCTGTGCACCTTTTACATCGGTGAAAAGTCCGTACATATCGGGGTTCCACGAGCAGATTGATGACGGATGTGCAATATCCCTTGCGGTAACACCCTCACATTTGATTTTTGTATTCATATGTGCCGCCTGACGGGGAATTCCTCGCATAATATGAATACCGAACTTAAGGCCGAGTGAATGGATATAGTCTGCAATAGGTTTGAAACCCTTGCCGCCCGCCGACGAAGGGAATCTTTCAACAGCGGGGATAAGGCGTGAATACTCATCCATACAAAGTGGTGCAAAATAGTGATAATCGTGGCAATCGGCTGTAGGCTCAGACCACTGAATATCACAAACAATATATTCCCAACCGTAGTCCTTAAGATATTTTGCCATATAATCGGCATTTGCCTTAAGTTCTTCTTCATTTACCGATGCACCGTAACAGTCCCAGCTGTTCCAGCCCATAGGCGGTGTAAGTGCAAATTTTTTATGCATATTTATTTTTCCTTTCGGTATACTCTTATTTCAAACTCTGCCTGAGTTTCAAGAAATTCAAGAGAATTGATTTTGTTCTGGTCGTTTATTCCCGTTTTATAATAATAAGGAGTCATTTTAAAAAGATTCTGAATATCCTGATTGGAAT
>JAXJVE010000130.1:0-1915 GCA_036308705.1 Acutalibacteraceae bacterium | reverse complement strand
TCCATATCCAATATTTTTTGTAATCGTTCATCTTTTCAGCTCCCAGGCGAGAATTGCGGCGGCTGCAGATGCGTTGAAGGATTCTGCTCTGCCGTTCATCGGGATAACGACCTGTTTTTTGCATTTTTCTATAACCTGTTGCGAAAGACCGTTGCCTTCATTACCGACGCAGCAGATAACTCCGCCGTTCATATCAACTCTGCGGATATCCTCCGCTGTACTGCGGGGCACGGATGCAAGGGTGAGCATACCTTTTTGGTTTGCACCGTCAATAAAATCATCAAGTGCATCAACCGAAACAACGTTCATTCTCAGCGATGAGCCCATCGCCGCCCTGAGTGCCTTGGGATTATAAATATCACATCCGCCGCTGACTATCAGCCCGTCAAGACCGATTGCCTCCGCACTTCTGCAGATTGCACCGAGATTTGAAGGGTCCTGAAGATTTTCAAGGGCAAGATATTTGCCCTGAGGGTTCAAGATATCTTTTTCTGCCTGAGGTCTGACACGGCAGATACAGAAAACGCCCTGAGAATTCTCGGTACCCGAGAGCTTTTGCGAAACCTCTGCACTTATCTCGCAGCAAAGCTCACTTTTTTCAATAATCAGCGAAACATAATCCTCATATTTCCACAAAGCCTTTGCGGTAAAAAACGCCTGTTTTATTTCGATACCCGTCTGAGCGGCATCGAAACAGAGCCGTGCACCTTCGAGAAAGAATTCGCCTGTTTCTTTTCTGAGCGAAGTGCTTTCTCCGAGACGAACGGCATATTTGATTTTATCGTTTGTTCTTGAGGTTATCTTTTCCATATATTACCTATATTGTTTAAATATTTGATACCTTATTATATATACATTTTTCGGAAAATGCAACAACAAATTTAATTCATAATAAAACGCAAAATCAGAGATGCAACTATGGTTACATCTCTGATTATTATCTCTTATGATTAGTTGAGAGCAGCCTTTGCCTTCTCTGTGAGAGCTGTGAATGCTGCGGGGTCTGATACTGCGATTTCAGCAAGCATCTTTCTGTTGAGGCTGATTTCTGCCTTCTTGAGACCGTTGATGAATGTTGAGTAGTTCATGCCGTTTGCCTGGCAAGCAGCTGAGATTCTTGTGATCCAAAGACGACGGAAATCTCTCTTCTTCTGCTTTCTGCCGATATATGCATAGTTACCGCTCTTCATAACAGCCTGCTTAGCTGTCTTGAAAAGTGAATGCTTTGAGCCGTAGTAGCCCTTAGCGAGCTTGAGTACCTTATTTCTTCTCTTGCGAGTCATTATAGCGCCTTTAATACGTGCCATTTTATATATCCTCCGTTATTCTTGTGTGTTGGTTGTTTACAAAGTTCCTATTATTTATAAGGAACAAGACGCTTGATCTGCTTGCAGTTTGTTACGTCAGCAACAGCTGTCTTGCGAAGATTTCTCTTACGCTTTGTGCTCTTCTTGTTGAGAATGTGTGACTTGTAAGCATGGGCACGCATGGGCTTGCCGTTCTTTGAAAGCTTGAAGCGCTTCTTTGCGCCACTGTGTGTCTTGATTTTGGGCATTGGTATTTCCTCCTTAATAATAAAAACCTTTTTATTTTGAGCTCTTGGGAGCCAGGAACATCAGCATCTGTCTGCCCTCAAGTTTTGCGGGCTTTTCGACACTTGCACATTCAGCCATAGCTTCAGCACAGCGATTCATAATGGTTAAGCCAAGCTCGGGATGAGCCATTTCACGGCCTCTGAATCTGATTGAAACCTTAACCTTGTTTCCGCTTGTGAGGAAGCGTTTTGCATGGTTAGCTTTGGTCTCGAAGTCATGCGTATCAATTCCCAGGGAAAGTCTTACTTCCTTGATTTCAACTACGTGCTGATTTTTCTTTGCTTCCTTTTCGCGCTTTGTCTGTTCAAAACGGTACTTGC
>JAXJVE010000129.1:0-2715 GCA_036308705.1 Acutalibacteraceae bacterium | reverse complement strand
GTATTCCGTTTGCGGGTGTTTACGGTGCGTGTTCCACAATGGCACTTTCGCTTGCAATGGCATCAATATGGGTTGACAGCCGTGTGTGTGAAACGGCGGTTGCTTCAACATCATCGCATTTTTGCTCGGCAGAAAAGCAGTTCCGTATGCCGCTTGAATACGGCGGGCAGAGAACTCCTACCGCACAGTGGACGGTAACTGGTGCGGGTGCGGCGGTTATATCAAAAAAAGAAAGCAAAATAGCTGTTGAAAAAGCGATTATCGGCAGAATTCAGGATTACGGCATAAAAGACCCCAATAATATGGGGGCGGCAATGGCACCTGTTGATGTTAAAATAACACCATAACGGCGATGCGCGGTTATCATACAAAAATCCAAAATAAAAAAGGGGGTGATAAATCAAAAAATATATTGATAAAAAATTAAAACAACTGTATAATATCGTCATCTTATAAATTTTCGGGAGAAACCATATGGCAACAAAAAATTTCAAGCGGACTAAGTTTGCGTGCTATTCGGCATATTTTACAATGTCGTCAATCTTCAGTCTGCCTCCTCTTCTTTTCACGATTCTGCACGACAGATACGAAATATCTTACACGCTTCTCGGCACACTTGTTCTCACTAATTTCTGTACTCAGCTTACCGTTGACCTCATTTTTACTTTTTTCACAAAGTATTTCAACGTTAAAAAAGTGGTCAGGGTTATGCCTCTCATAACTTCGGCAGGTCTTCTGATTTATGCACTGTCACCAACGATATTCGGCGAGAATAACGTATACATAGGTCTTCTTATAGGCACGGTTCTTTTCTCTGTATCCGCAGGTCTTTCCGAGGTGCTTTTAAGCCCCGTTATTGCGGCGATTCCGTCCGATAATCCGCAGAAGGATATGAGCCTTCTTCATTCGCTTTATGCATTCGGCGTGTTCACCGTTGTTGTTGTCAGCACGCTGTTCATCAGATTTTTCGGCGGCGAAAACTGGATGTATTTAACGATGTTCTGGGCGGCTCTTCCCGTTGTTGCGGCAGTTCTTTTTATGACTTCGCCTATGCCCGAGATGGATGTTACCGCAGGCTCCGAAGGTGCAAAGGGTACAAAACGCAGAACTCTTGCAATGGCAATCTGCGTCGGTGCGATTTTCTTCGGCAGCTGTGCTGAAAACTCAATGTCAAACTGGGTTTCAACCTATATGGAAAATGCTCTGGGTATTGATAAAACTCTCGGTGATATTCTCGGTATGGCTATGTTTGCGATACTTCTCGGTATTGCACGAATTTCCTATGCAAAATTCGGCAAAAATATTATGAGAGTTCTTCTCGGCGGAATGATTGGTGCGGCAGTATGCTACCTTGTTGCAGGTCTTTCATCAAACGTTATATTTGCGTTTGCGGCTTGCATTTTAACAGGTCTTTTCACCGCTATGCTCTGGCCGGGTACACTCATTATGATGGAAGAAAACATAGCGGGTGTCGGCGTTGCGGCATACGCCCTTATGGCGGCAAGCGGCGATCTGGGTGCATCGGTTGCACCTCAGCTTCTCGGAATTGTTGTTGATACGGTCAAAGAAACCGAATTTGCGATTGAACTCGGTGCATCTATGGGCATCACCGCAGAGCAGGTAGGTCTTAAGGCTGGTATGCTCACAATTTCGGTATTCCCCATTCTCGGCACGGTACTTCTTATCGTTGCAATCCGCTTTTTCAAAAAGCATAAAAAGGCATAACAGCATAATTTTTGTAATATATTACAATATATCCTTAAATATTTTGTTGACAACGAAAAAAATATTTGATATAATTTCTGTCAGGCAAAGACCCGTCTTTTGAGGAAAGTCTGCAAGAGAGAGCGTATCGTGGGCTGAAAGTACGCTTCAGATGAGTAGTAAGAACGGCAACACTTCGCCCGGTATACCCACATTTTAATAAAAGAGAGGATACAAATTTTTGTATCAATAACGGGTGGCACCGCGGGTTAAATTACTCGTCCCGAGAATTATTGTGTATAATTCTCGGGATTTTTTATTTTTATTTGCATATTCTATTTTTAACCATACATTGGAGGAATTATTATGTACAGAACTCACCGATGCAATGAAATAAGAGAAGCTCATATCGGTCAGACGGTTGAGCTTGCAGGCTGGGTTGACGTTATCCGTGACCACGGCGGCGTTCTTTTTGTTGACTTGCGTGACGAAACAGGCGTAACTCAGGTTGTTGTTCATAACGAAGCTCTTCTCAAGGGCGTGAGCAAAGAAACCGTTCTTTCGGTTCACGGTACCGTTACAAAGCGTGACGAAAACACCGTTAACCCCAAAATCGACACAGGTCTTGTTGAGCTTGTTGCTGATGACCTCAAGGTTCTCGGCACCTGCACAAGAGAGCTTCCCTTTGAAATCGGTTCAAACGATACAAACGAGAATCTCCGCCTCAAGCACAGATTCCTTGACCTGAGAAATCCCGCACTTCATAATAATATCATCCTTCGCTCAAAGGTTATCGGCCATATGAGAAAGCTTATGGAGGAGAGGGGATTCCTTGATATCCAGACTCCCATCCTTACCGCTTCATCTCCCGAAGGTGCAAGAGACTTCCTTGTACCCAGCCGTAAGCATCCCGGTAAGTTCTATGCTTTACCACAGGCTCCACAGCAGTTTAAGCAGTTGCTTATGGTATCAGGCTTTGATAAATATTTCCAAGTTGCACCTTGTTTCCGT
>JAXJVE010000128.1:0-1311 GCA_036308705.1 Acutalibacteraceae bacterium | reverse complement strand
CGGCAAAATCGAGAGCATCAGCCCTGAACTTCTTGATAAGGTTTCGGGCGTTCGTACAGGTTCGGTTATCTTCATTTTTGTTGTTTCGTTCCTGCTGATATTCGTAACGCTGTTCTTCGTTATCTTTGACTTTTTCAAGTCGCTTTTTGGTGCACAGGGTTATCTGAGTTTTACTCTTCCTGTTTCGAGCTACGAGCTTCTCGGCTCAAAGGTTATTGTTTACGGCGGATGGTTTATTCTCAGCTGCGGACTGTGTATGTATTCGTTCTTCTTCTTTATGGACTATATCTCATCGGTTGTTATCGGTGCGGGATATATTTCGCTTGCTGAAGAGCTGATGACGGGTATTCTCAATCTTCCCTCACTCAAGCAGTTCTTTGCGGTAGCAGTTTATTGCATCGTGCTGTTCTTCGTTATCATTCTTAACTTTATTTTCATCAGCTACTTCTCAATTTCTGTTGCACACGTAAGACAGCTTCAGAAATTCTCACTTCTTGCATCGGTTCCCATTTTCATTGTAATTTCACTGTTCTTCCTTTATATTTCGTTCAAAATGAGCGATTGGATTGATTTTTCAATGATTCTTAAGGATGATTACACATTCTATTTTGGCTTGGTAGACCCCGATAAGATGCTCCCCGCAGCTTATCTGCCGCTGCAGATAACACCCATCTTTATGTTTATTATTCTTGATGCGGTTATGTTTGTTCTTGCAGCTTATGTAATGCATAAAAAGGTTAACCTTAAATAAGAGGCGATTAAAATTAAAATCGGAATTTTCGGCGGAACATTCAATCCGCCCCATAAAGGTCATACACGCCTTGCAAATGAAGCGGTAAAAACGCTCGGCTTTGATAAAATGCTGATAATACCTTCGTGTATTCCGCCGCATAAAATCCCGGGCAAGCTTGCAAGCGGTGAGGACAGGCTTGAGATGTGCCGCCTTGCTTTTGAAGATGATGTTTTTGAAATATCGTCAATGGAGCTTGAAAGAGGTAACAGAAGCTACACCGTTGAAACCCTTCGTGAGCTTAAAAAGATATATCCCGATGATGAGCTTTATTTTATAATCGGCTCCGATATGCTCTCAACCTTCACTCAATGGTATTGCTGGGAAGAGATACTTTCGCTCTCATATATCTGTGCCGCATCAAGGGAAAACGGCTATGTGCCCGACCTTTCGGTTTATACCGATGAGCAAAAAAAGAGGTTTGTTCTGCTTGATGCCGAGCCGCTTGAGGTAAGTTCAACTCAGCTCCGCAATCTGATTGCAAACGATGAGGAATGCGGGCTGATTGATAAAAAAGTTAT
>JAXJVE010000127.1:0-1314 GCA_036308705.1 Acutalibacteraceae bacterium | reverse complement strand
CTCATAAGCTCTTCTGAACGCCGATACCATAAGCGGAATGAATATGGGCACAAGAGCCTTTGCCCTCTGAATAAGTCCGCCGCTTTCAAGGTCTGCACCTCTTGCCTTCTGAGCGTTCATTATTCTGTCTATCTCTTCGATAAGAGTGGGGATAAATCTCAGTGCAAGGGTCATCATCATTGCAAGAGTATGAACCTTGATTTTGAAAATCTTGAGCGGTGAAAGAAGCCTTTCAATCGCATCGGTAAGCATCGTGGGGGTTGTTGTATAAGTCAGAAGCGAGCTGATTACAACAAGGCTTATAATTCTCACCATAGTGAAAATTGCGGTAAAAACACCTTTTTGCGTTATCTCAAAGCCCCATTTTGCAAAATACACATCTCCGCCCTTGGTGTAAAAAATATTGAGAACTGCGGTAAAAAGCAAAATGATAACTATGGGTTTTAAGCTCTTGAGTATCATTCTTGCGGGCACTCTTGAAATTATTGCCGCAAAAACGGCTGTGAGAGCTATAACACCGAGCGACCAGAAATTCTGACAAAGAAAAATAACAACTATCAATGCAAAGGTCAGTATAAGCTTCATTCTCGGGTCAAGTCTGTGAAGGAGCGATTTGCCGGGGTAATACTGACCGATTGTGATATCTCTTATCATACCGCCGCACCCCCTTTCAGGAGATTGCGAAGGATTTTTTCGCCCTGTTCAACAGTATAAACATTAGCGGGCACATCAACGCCCTTTGCACGGAGTTTCGCAAAAATCTCTGTTATCTCGGGCACATTAAGACCCATTGAGCGAAGTTCATCGCCTCTTGAGTATACCTCATCAACAGTGCCCTGCATTGCAACTGTTGAATTGTTCATAACGATTATTCTGTCCGCCATACCCGCGATATCTTCCATACTGTGGGAAACGATAATCACGGTACTGCCTGTTTGTTTTCTGTAATTCTTGATAAGCTCAACAAGGTCTTTTCTGCCCCTGGGGTCAAGACCTGCAGCGGGTTCATCAAAAATCAACACCTGAGGCTCCATCGACATAACGCCCGCTATTGCGGCTCGTCTTTTTTCGCCGCCCGAAAGGTCAAACGGTGATTTGCCGAGATGTTCGGGCTTTACGCCCGTAAACTCTGCGGCACGGAGCACTCTTTCTTTTATTTCAGCCTCGGGAAGTTTCATATTCTTGGGGCCGAAAGCAATGTCTTTATAAACAGTCTCTTCAAAGAGCTGATATTCGGGATACTGAAAGACCAGGCCGACCTTGAAGCGGGCGGCACGGGTGGCCTCTTTGGAGGCATGAATATCCTGACCGTCT
>JAXJVE010000126.1:0-2260 GCA_036308705.1 Acutalibacteraceae bacterium | reverse complement strand
GTTTGATAAGTGCTTATTTTTTATGTTGAACAAATGCACAACTATTTGTTCAACTTTGAAATTCACATCGCAAAATACATTAACATTTCTTTAACATACACACAATATTTAGATATTTTTTAAGAATTTAATCCTTGAAATCCGTTAAACATTGTGTTACAATACACAATGTTTTGTTATGTCAAAAATTAATTTAATATAAACAATCGGACGAAATGATTTGGAGGAAATGTCGCTTTGAAAAACAACAAAAAATTCTATGACGTAAGAGAAATCAAAGACATCAGAGATCTCATTACCCAGAGTGCAAAGCTTTACCCCGAAAGACCCGCTTTTGAAGTTAAAGACAGCAAGGGTGCACACTACGAAATCAAATACAAACAGTATCTTGAAGAAATTCAGGCTCTCGGTACCGCACTTACCGATATGGGTCTTGCAGGCGAAAAAATCGCTGTTGCAGGTGATAACTGCTACGAATGGTGCCTTTCATATATGGCAACCGTTACAGGCGTAGGCGTTATCGTCCCCATTGATAAAGAACTTCTTTTTGACGATATCAATATGATCCTCAACGTTTCTGACGTAAAACTTTTCTTCTGCGATAAAAAGATTGCAAAGAAGCTCAACGAAAGAAAAGACGAGCTCAAGAAGGATCTTACCATCGTTATGATGCACACCAAAAAAGAAGAAGGCGTGCTCAACATCACAGACCTTGTTGAAAAAGGTAAAGAACTTCTCAAAAACGGCGACACTCGTTATCTTGATGCTGAAATTGACCCCAATGCAATGTGTTCACTTCTTTTCACATCAGGTACAACAGGTATGTCAAAGGGCGTTATGCTCTGCCACAGAAACTTCTGCTACGAAGTTATGGCGGCAATGGGCGTTATTAAAATTTACCCCGAAGACTGCGGCATTTCAATGCTCCCCCTTCATCACACCTACGAAAGCACAATTATTCTTTTCTTTGCTCCCTACTGCGGTGCAAAGGTTACATTCTGCGACGGTTTCAAGTATGTTCTCAAGAACATGAAGGAATTCAATCCCTCTGTTTTCGTTGCAGTTCCCCTTCTTCTTGAAACAGTTCACAGACGCCTTATGAAGGCTGTTGCAGCAAAGCCTCACGGTCTTACTCTTTTCAAGGTAGGCAGTGTTCTTGTTAAAGCAGCTGCTAAAATCGGCATTGACCTCAAAAAAGTATTCTTCAAAGAAATCATTGATACATTCGGCGGCAATATGAGACTTATCATCTGCGGTGCCGCACCCATCAATCCCCAGATTCTCAAGGACTTTGAAGCATTCGGTATTCAGATTATCTTCGGCTACGGTCTTACCGAATGTGCTCCCCTTGCAATTCTTAACCACGACAGACTTCACCTTGCAGAATCAGTTGGTGAAGTTATCCCCGGCAGTGAAGCAAAGATTCTTGACCCCGATGAAAACGGCGTTGGTGAAATCTGCGTTAAGGGCGATATGGTTATGCTCGGCTACTACAACAACCCCGAAGAAACCGCAAAAGTTATTGACGAAGACGGCTGGTTCCATACAGGCGACCTCGGTTATATGGATAAGAAGGGTTGTTTCTATATCTCAGGCAGATGCAAAAACGTTATTGTTACAAGCAACGGTAAAAACATCTACCCCGAAGAGCTTGAATATCATCTCGGCACAGATATCCGTGTTGGCGAATCACTTGTTCTCGGTGATGAAAACAGCAAGGGTGAAGTTGTTGTAGGTGCAAGAATCTTCCCCAACTTTGAAGAGCTCAGCGAACGCTACGGCAAAAAGGCTGATGAATTCACAGATGAAGAGCTTCAGAAAATCTTCAAAGAAGTTGTTGACGGCGTTAACGCAAAGCTTCCCCATTTCAAACACATTGTTACATTCAAGGTAAGACGCACAGAATTCGTAAAAACAACAACCTCAAAGATTATGAGACACAAAAACAACGATTAATCGTTACTGCACAAACTTCGGTTTGTGCAGTTTTTTTATTGTATTATTGTAATTAATATGATATAATAATATGAATTATTGTTTGGAGGCAGTTCAATGAGTAACAAATTCAGTAAAATCGTCAGCGGATTAACTTTTACAGGTATGGCAGCTTGTGCGGTATTTACCGTTGCCGGCAACATTTTTGTTGAAAACCTTCTGGGCAAAAACAGCATTAAAAACCTCATTGCTCAGGGCGGACTCATGCCTTCAGAAGAAACCGATTGCTTCTATCATTCCGAAGAAGCCTTAAAAGGTATTGAGT
>JAXJVE010000125.1:0-3686 GCA_036308705.1 Acutalibacteraceae bacterium | reverse complement strand
TAAAACAAAGGTGCGAAAACCTAATTTGTAGCCATTTTCACAGCACGCTAAAATATCTCTTTCACTCAATTTATATCTATCGCAATTTTTATTACTGCTTCTTATTCCGCAGTAATAACAATCATTTTTACATATATTACTGATTTCAATGAGACCTCTTATAAAAACTTTATCGGAATAATATTTTTTTCTCAGCCGTACAGCCTCATTCTGCAAAAAAGAAAACATTTCATTATCACGGTTTTCAAGAACGTATTTGTATTCATCAATTTCAAGACTGTGAGTAACAATGAGTCTTTCAACGAGTTCAAATGCCCTACTGTCCATCTGATATCACACCCGAATATGCAGTTTTAACACTGACACCTTCTATCTGACCAACCTTACCCGAAAGCGTTGCTATAACATTTTGCGGAGCATCTATAGCAATGCTGATTATACTTATATTTCTTTGTCTGTAGGGAATACCCATTCTTCCGATTATATATTCACCGTAACTATGTAAAAGTGAATTGAGTTTTTCAACAGAATCATTTTTCTCAACAATAATGCTCATAACTGCAACTCTCGTTTCCATTATATACCTCCTAAAAAAATATACCACACCTGCAAAAAGGTATGGTAACAGAAAATATATTCTTCATATGTATACTCTGTTACCTTATCCTCAGATGGTAAATCATCTTTATGTCAGGTACAGTTATATTATACAACATTAAATAAATAAAATCAATAAAATTATTCATTTAAATTTTGCATCAAAGGTACAAAACCGCCAATATCTCTGAGTTTGTTTTTATCACTGCAAACAAAACTGCAATTATGAGCATATAAAAACGTTCTGATTTTATCAAAATCACGGTGTTTTGTTATATCTCCGAAAAATACAACTTTTTCTTTTGAAATTTTCCCCGAAGCACCGCCAATAAAACCGTATTCATGACCATCAAGAAAAACATCACCTTTTGATATCAAAAGGCAATCAAATCCCTTTTCGGCAAGATTACGGTATATGGATTGATCGTCTGTTATTACAGCTTTTTCACTTATAACAAGAACAGAACACTTGCAGTAGCCTTGTTTAACACTTGTTTTATCAAAATTTTTCAAAACTTCAGACAGAATGTCATCGGCATATCTGAAATTACCAACTACATCTTTTCCGATAACAGTGAAATTTAACTTTACATCATCCGGATACTCCCCCGCTACAGGTTCTTTTGTGAACAATGTATTCATTCCGATATCGGTGAGCTTCTTATTGAGCTTTGTCTGCTGTTTATCAATCACTATGTTGTTTTCACCGATATGTAAAGCCATAATGTCAGTATGATTTTTAATAGACGGATCAACACATAAGTTTGCTTCACACGGTATTACTTCGATGTATGATTCTTCAAAAAATTTAAGAACATCTTCATCCTCACTCGCACATATTACACTTACAACGTCATTGTCAGGCAAGTTAGGATTATTTAAAAATTCAATCATAGTATTATAGCCTCAAATGCTTCTCTTATTGTTCTTACCGGAATGATTTCAATTTCTGCTTTCAAAGTTTCTGAAATATTTTTATAATTTGTTTTCGGTATGATGCAACGGTTAAAACCTAAACGGGAAGCCTCTTTTATTCTTTGTTCACAATGGGAAACACCTCGAATTTCACCTGCAAGTCCTACCTCTCCGAAAGCAAGTACATCGTCACGTAATGCATAATCTTTAAGAGATGATACTAACGCCATAACAATAGTTAAATCAAGTGACGGTTCGTCAAGCTTCATTCCGCCGACGATATTTATATATGTATCCATATTTGCAAAAAAGTAGCCTGCTCTTTTTTCAAGCACTGCAATGAGCATCGCTAATCTGTTGTAATCAAAACCGTTGGTTATTCTCCTGGGATTTCCGAAACCTGTTGCAGACACAAGCCCCTGTATTTCCGCCAGAAGAGGTCTTGTTCCTTCCATAACACAAGCAACACAAACACCCGGTGTATTTTTCGGTCTGCCTGAAATTAGCATTTCAGACGGGTTTTCAACCTCACGAAGACCCGTATCATACATTTCGAATACACCAATTTCATTGGTTGAACCAAAACGGTTTTTAACCGCACGCAGTATTCTGAATGAAAGATTGCGCTCACCTTCAAAATACAAAACAGCATCTACTATGTGTTCAAGAACTTTCGGTCCTGCAATATTTCCGTCTTTATTAACATGACCAACCATAATTATAGGAACAGAAAGCATCTTTGCTGTGCGCATAAGAATATTTGAACTCTCTCTTACCTGTGTTACACAGCCGGGAGAAGAATTAAGTTCAGTAAAATTCATTGTCTGAATTGAGTCAACTATTACAAGGTCCGGTGTTGTTGAAGAAATATGTTCACATATTGCCTGAACATCTGTTTCACACAGTATATAAAGATTATCAGTGCATACTTTAAGTCTTTGAGCTCGCAATTTAATCTGACTGTATGATTCTTCACCGGATACATAAAGTATCTTAAGTTTTTTTCCGAGTTGGTTACATATCTGAAGCAATAAGGTTGATTTTCCTATACCGGGATCACCGCTCAGTAGTACAAGTGAACCCTTCACAATTCCCCCGCCAAGAACTCTGTCAAGTTCCACCATGCCGGTTTTATACCTGACTTCATTGTCATTTTCTATTTCATTAAGACGATATGATGTAACACTTTTCGGCTTAAGATTATATCCGTTTCTGCTCTTTACGGGTTCCGTTTGTTTTATTTGTTCTTCAAAAGTATTCCATTCTCCGCAATCAGGACATTTGCCTAACCATTTTGCAGTTTCATATTCACAGTTGCTGCATACAAAAACACTTTTAGACTTCACAGCCATAATTCTCATCCTTTATTTATAATATAATTATCTATACTTTCCGAAATAACACGTACAAGTTCTTTCTGGTACTTGCTATCAGACAACAATTCAGCTTCTTCAACATTTGAAAGAAAGCCGCACTCTATCATAACTGCAATATTATCTGATTTATGAAGAAGAAATATTTCTGAACCTGACGGTTTTATCTGTCGGGTATTGTCTTTCTGTAGATTTTCACATACGCCCGTTTGTATTGCTTGAGCAAGAATTTTACTCTCGGGATTGTTCACTGAATAAAAAACCTGTGTTCCCTTATATTGACTCTGAGTAAAATAGTTCTGATGAACACTTATAAAAAGAGCATCAGGATTTTCGTTTACAATTTTAAGTCTGTTGTGAAGATCACTTGATTTTTTCTCTCTGATTGTATCTGCATCAGGATCGCTTAACACGATATCAGTATCACGTATCATAACAACTTCATAATCCATAGATTCAAGCTTATTTTTCAACAGTAAAGATATATCAAGATTAACATCTTTTTCAAGAACACCACTTGCCGATTGTGTTCCTCCGTCAAACTCACCGTGACCGGCATCAATTATAATTTTCGCCTTGCTGTCGGCATTTTCTGTAAGTTCTATATCGGATGCAGTGTTAATTATTTTATTAAAATCCATCAACATAACACACAAACTACAAAAAAACACAGCTAAAAAACCAAGTAAAAATTCTTTGAATCTGAAAGACATATATATTCCTTTTTTCATATATATCACCCATTAATATATATGAAATTATTCGGATATACATTACACTTATTCTAACATAAATATACTT
>JAXJVE010000124.1:0-1801 GCA_036308705.1 Acutalibacteraceae bacterium | reverse complement strand
TCTTATGGCTGCTGAAACAACAAACAACCTTTCAAGATTTGATGGTGTTAAGTACGGCTACAGAACACCCGAATATAAGAATATCGACGAACTTTACGTTAAGAGCCGTTCAGAGGCTATGGGCTTCCTCACAAAGGCAACCATCATCTACGGTTCAGACGTTCTCGCAAAGGCAAAGTACGAGAAGTGCTATGATAAGTCACTCCGTATCCGCCGTATCGTATGCGATAAGGTGAGAGAAGTGCTTGCAAAGTATGATGCAATTCTTACTCCCGTATGCTCACAGACAAGCTACAAACCCTATGATGCTCTTGAGGCATTCTCAAAGGTTTATGAGGAAAGCGTTTATACCGCAATCCCCTCAATCACAGGTATGCCTGCAATGGTAACAAAGGGCATTCAGCTTATTTCGGATTCATATAAAGAAAGCGTGCTTCTCAGCATCGCAAAAAGCGTGGAGGTGTAAATAATGAAATACGAACTTGTCATTGGTTTGGAAACTCATGTTGAACTTTCCACCGATTCAAAGCTTTTCTGCTCCTGCGGCGGCCATTCAAGCCCAAAAGAGCCCAATGACTGCGTATGCCCTGCTTGCAGCGGTATGCCCGGTATGCTTCCCGTAACCAACAGACACGCTATTGAGCTTGCAGTTAAAGCGGGCTTTATGCTCAACTGTAAGATTAATCAGTATACAACCTTCGATAAAAAGAGCTACTATTATCCTGACCTTCCCTGTGCTTATCAGATTACACAGTGGTTCCACCCCATCTGCGTTGACGGTACAGTAGAAATCGGCGATAGAAAAATCGGCATCAAGCAGATTCACGTTGAAGAAGACGCAGGTAAACTTGTTCACGACGATGCAACAAACACCTCGTTTGTTGACTTCAACAGAACAAGCGTGCCCCTTATCGAAATCGTAAGCAGACCTGACTTCCGTTCATCAGACGAAGTTATTGCATACCTCAAGAAGCTCAAGTCAAGCCTTCAGTTTGCAGGCATTTCAGAGTGTGAAGAGGGTGCTATGAGATGCGACGTTAACATTTCAGTCCGTCCCGAAGGTTCAAACGAACTCGGCGTACGTTCGGAAATCAAGAATATGAGCTCACTTTCAGAAATCAAAGACGCTATCGAATTCGAAAAGGTTCGCCATATCGATGCTATCGAGCGTCATACAGAAATGCTCGTTCAGGAAACACGCCGTTGGGACGACGTCAAGAGAAGAACGTTCCCCATGCGTAACAAAGAAACAGCGGCTGATTACCGCTATTTCCCCGACCCGAACCTTATGCCCATCGTGATTGACGATGAATGGCTTGCTCAAATCAGAGCAAGTATGCCTGCAACTGCAGACGAAAAGACTTCTCTCTATGAAGAAATGGGTATCGCAACCAAGGAAGCATCAGTTCTTTCATCAGACAGAAAGCTCTCCGATATGTTTGATACAGTTGTTGCAATGGGCAGAAGCCCCAAGGTTGTTGCAAGCTGGATTCTTACCGAGTGTATGGGTCAGATGAAACGCCTTGAGCTTGATTCTCTTGAAATTGCTCCCGCAAAGCTCGGCAGAATCATTGAACTTGTTGAAAGCGGTGAAATCACCCGTGCGGCAGGTAAGAAGGTTCTTTCAGCAGTGTTTGAAAATGACGTTGACGTTGATAAATATTGCGAAGAAAACAAGCTCAACGCAAAGGTTGACGAAGGCTTCATTCTTGAAACAGTCCGCAAGGTAATTGCAGAGAACGAAAAAGTTGTTGCTGACTACAAGGGCGGCAAGGTGAAGGCTCTTCAGGCACTCTTCGGC
>JAXJVE010000123.1:0-2174 GCA_036308705.1 Acutalibacteraceae bacterium | reverse complement strand
GCCGTATATTGATGCAAAATGGGAAAACGGTCAAAAAGAAATAACAATCAACACAACGGGCAAAATTCAGCTTGAAGTTACGGATAATCTGCTCAAAGAAAGATACGGGCTTCACGCAAACTTCTCGCCCCCTACCGTTATATATAAAGAAACCCCGTCATCATCGGGCTTTGCCGCCGCACGCTACACAATGCCGAAGCCTTGTTGGGCGGTGGTTGAATTCAGATTTGAACCTATGCCGAGAGGCTACGGCGTATCATACCACGGCAGACTGCCGTCAAATCAATGCTTTTACCGTTATCAGTCGCATATACGCACATCGTTCAACTCCTGCCTTGAACAAGGGCTTTACGGCTGGGAGGTAACGGATTTCAAATGCACTCTTGTAGGCGGTGAGCATCATACGATTCATACCCATCCGCTTGACTTTTTTGTTTGCACTCCGATGGCGTTTATGAACGGTCTTTCACAGCTCGGTTCAACAATTCTTGAACCTCTGCTTAAAGTGAGAGTTACCGCACCTGCAGATATATCGGGCAAAATTCTCTCAGAAATCGTTAAAATGGGCGGTGAATACGATTCACCCGTTATTCATTCACAAACCGCAACCCTTGAGGCGATAATACCCGTTGCAACTTCAATGGATTTCCCCACAAAACTTGCCGTTTTATCATCAGGCAAGGCGGTGCTTAATCAGACATTCTACGGCTACCGTGAATGCCGTGACGGGCTTGAACATATGAATCCGAGAAGAGGAGTGAATCCTCTTGACCGTTCAAAATGGATTTTATACGCAAGAGGAGCCTATCAGACAGAAAAATTATAACAATGAGGTGTTAATATATGGGAAAGGAAATCAAAAGAACATACTCTCCGTTCAATGAATGGAAAGAAAAATCAAAGCAGACCGAGTACACAAAAGAAACTCCCCTGCTCGATAAAGACGGTACTCTGCTTGCCAAAGGCTGGGCAAGACATAATTATTTTACCTATGACAGAAACCTCTCGAAACCTTCAATGAGAAGAAAAGAATGGGACTTTTATCAGATTGTGAATGACAGATATCTTGTTCAGATAAGCTGTGCAAATATTTCGCTCGGCGGTTATGCGGGTGCAAAGCTCGTTGACTGGAAAAGCGGAGAGATTATCTGCGACTCCATGGCGGTTTTCATCGGCGGAAAAGATAAACCCGAACACGTTTTCCCGCCCAAAGGCGATGTACCCCACAGATTCAGAACAAATCTTGGCGGTGCAGAGATTGACTTCAACACCAAAGAAACCGAAAGAACTCTTTATTTCAAGTTCAATTATAAGGGCAAGCCCGTTGAATGTAATTTCACAATGGATATTATGCCCGACCTTGAAAATATAACAACCGTTTTACCTTTCAAGGATATGCCTACAAGATATTTTATGACCACAAAGCAAAACTGTATGCCCTGCGAAGGTACATATAAATACGGCGACGATGTTTATGAATTTTCAAAGGAAGATACATTCTGTATTCTTGACTGGGGACGAGTAAACACACCTTACAGTATGGTCTGGTATTGGTGCAACGGAACACAGTATATCACCGATGAAAATGGCAAAAAACACATTTTCGGCATTGAAGCAACCTGGGCTATCGGTGACGAAAGCCACGCAACCGAAACCTGTATATTCTATGACGGCAAGGTGCATAAGGTGGGTGCGATTGACCTCAAGGTATTCCCCAAACCCGATAAATATATGCAGCCCTGGGAGTTTGTTTCCGAAGACAACAGATTCAACCTTGTTATGAACCCCGTTTTTGACCACCACACCGATATCAACGCCCTTGTTATGAGGATGCATTGCCATCAGGTCTGCGGTATCTGCAGCGGCAATGTTATTCTTGACGACGGCACAAAACTTGAAATAAAAGACCTGAACCTTTTCTGCGAATACGTTGAAAACAGATGGTAAAAAGAATCCCCGGAATGCAATACACATTCCGGGGTGTTGTTTTTATTATAAAGCCTCAACAGCCGCTTTTTCTGCTGCAAGACCCTTCTTATAGTTTTCAAGGAAAGCCTTGAAGCCTGCGATATCATCGGCATCGGGTGAGATTTCGGTTGAATCCTGACCTGCAAACACCTTATTCTCAAGGTATTCGTCAAGTGTTTCGCCGTCAGCCTTGCTTACCATATATT
>JAXJVE010000122.1:0-4296 GCA_036308705.1 Acutalibacteraceae bacterium | reverse complement strand
CTTGTAAATACAATGACAGTTATCAACAAAACCGACGGAGAAATGTATTTCTCAGTGGGTGCTCATCCCGGTTTTAACTGCAAGGTAGGGGATATTATTGAGTTTGAACAGCCCGAAACCCTTGCAACAGAGCGTATTGATAAAGAAAATCTTATCATTGACGAAAAATTCCCCCTCATTGAAAATTCAAGAGAGATTGAAATTACAAAAGAAATTTTTAAACCCGATGCACTTATTCTTTCGGATATCAAGTCAAAGAAACTTCGCATTACGGGCGATTATGAAATTGAGTTTACTTTCGGAGATTGTCCCTTCCTCGGTATATGGGCAAAACCGGGTGCACCTTATGTATGCATTGAACCCTGGTACGGTGTTAATGACGGCAGAGATGTTAAAGCCGATATTTCCGAAAAAAGAGGAATTCAGCATCTTAACGAAGGCGAAACTTTTGAATTCAGCTGGATTGCGGAAATCAAGTGATTTACGGTGAAATATAATGGTTAAATACAGGTTAAAATCTGTGATTTTATCAGCGTTAAGTCTTTTTTTCGGGCTGATAATCTATATTTTTATGCGTAGCGAAACAAACTTTCACCTTCTTTTGCCTGAGGGAATAAGAAATTATCTTTTTAATATAAGCAATGCTGTTCCCGATAATTTTTTTACCGATTTTCTCAGGTTTTGGTTTGTTGATTTTTTGTGGGGAATGTCGCTTACTTTTGCGTTGATTTCGGTTACGGCTGAGGCAACAAAAAAGAAGATTATTACGGTTTCCTGCGTGTCATTTTTGGCAGGTGCTTTGTTTGAACTTGCTCAGCTTTTCTCTTTGGTAAGCGGAACGTTCGATATATTTGATGTTGCAATGTATGCCGCAGCATCTTTGGTTTCTGCGGCGGTAAGTATAAAATTATTTTTGAGGTGCAGGGTATGAAAAAGTCATTGTCATCAGTTTTATCAATTTTTCTTGTTTTTGTTTTTATGTTTATGGCGGTAGGAAGCAACCGTGCTGCGGGCGGTAAACTCAACCCCGATAAGCTGCCTTTCGGTTTAGACGATATCTTTGGAAAGAACAAAGCTGAACTCACCGAATCAACAAAGGATATTTACGGTTTTTCAGAAAATTACGAAACATATCCCGTGTATACATTTGAAGAAACAACCGAATCAACAACGGTAACAACTACCACTACAACAAAACCGACTGCAACTGCAACACAACCCACCACAAGACCTGCAACCACACGTCCGACCACAACAAGGCCCACAACAACCCGTAAACCTGTCACAACAACAAGACCGACCACTACCGTTCCGTCTGTGAACGCATCGCTTGATTCATCAAGTATCGGAAGTGTTGTCAACTTTTATAATACTGCTGTAAGAAGGACTTACAGCGGCGGTGCTCCCGAGGTTTATCAGACTATGGGCCTCAGAGGTAATATTACGGGCAGCGGCGGAATTGCACCTTATATTTCAGAACTTCAGGAAATTCTTGAAACAGATACCGATGCCTTTTCGGGTTATACATACGGAATCCCCGGTGAAGATGATATTGAAGTTGATTCAGTTACAAGGGCTACCGCAACCTCAAACGGCGGCAGAACAAAGATTTACATAGTGTTCAAGGATTTTTCTGTTTCGATGAATGATATAGAGAATATTGACCCGAGCGAGCTTCCCGAAGAATTTGACGATATTTTTGACGGCTTCGGTTCATCTGTTGTTTCGGGCAAAAATTCGGTTAAGCTTGTTCTCACCAACAGCTATATTGATTGCACCGTAGATGAAAAAACAGGTAAAATAATCGACGGCACATGGAACTATGACGTTGATTTTGAATTTGGCAATGCCGAAATGGATATCAGCGGCGTAACACTCTCGCTTGTTGATTTTTGTATCCCTATGAGGCTCAGAGTAACACTTTAAATAAAATATACCCCCGTTGACAATCAGTCAACGGGGGTTGTCATTTTTATTTTGCAGGGTAGGGTTTTTGCTCGTCTGTTAAATCCATTAAAAAATCTATGCTTGTGTTATAAAATTTTGCAAGTATAATTAGGTTTTCGGCAGTAGGCATCAGTTCACCTGTTTCGTACTTAGATATCATACTTTGCGGTATGCCTGTTTCCATTTGAACTTTTAATTGTGTATAGTCATTTATAACTCTTATAAGTTTAATGTTTTTCATCATCACACCTCTTATATTCAATTAAATCATAAAATATGCTTGACATTTATATTTTGTTTGAATATAATATTCATATACTGAATATTTGGAGGTATTTTATGAAAAAATATTTATTAGGAATGATGTCAGTTCTTGTTGTTGCTGTATTTGCTTTTCTGGCAATAGCAAGCGGTTCATCAGAAACACCGAGTGTAGACGAACAACCCGAAGGAACAGCAGCAATAGCAGAAACAGAAAGTAATGTTGGCGACTATATTGTTGAAATTAAAGATGCACGAATAACCGAAACATATGATGGCAAACCCGCAATTGTTGTTACATATGGTTTTACAAATAATGCATCAGATCCCACAGCTTTTTATTTGACCTTTGAAGACGGTGCATTTCAGAATGATATAGGTCTGAATGAAGCTTTGTTCCTTAGCGATAATGATCCTTACAGTTCAGATAATCAGACTAAAGAGATAAAAACCGGTGCAACAATTGATGTTGATGTAGCATATGAACTTAATGACAGCGAAAGTGATGTTGTTATAGAAGTTTCAGAACTCTTTGGTTGGTCTGACGATAAGGTAACGAAAACATTTAGCATAAAATAAACAAAAATCCCGTTGGCTATTATAGTCAACGGGATTTTTTTATCCGAATATTTTTTCTGCGTATCTTACCGATGCCATTGCATCTGTACCGTAGCTGTCGGCACCAATCATTTCGGCATATTCTTCCGTCATAACCGCACCGCCTACCATAACTTTGCAGTCAGGTGCGTTATTTCGCAGAAGTTTTATCGTTTCTTCCATTGCGGGGACTGTTGTGGTCATCAACGCACTCAGTCCTACAAGCCTGATGTTTTCTCTGATAACCGTGTCAACCACAGTTTCGGGTGCAACATCTTTGCCAAGGTCATAAACATCGTAGCCGTAATTTTCAAGAAGAACTTTAACAATGTTTTTGCCGATATCGTGAATATCACCTTTGACGGTTGCGATAACGATTTTGCCTTTTTTGTTTTCGCCTGCGGGAATTGCGGATTTGATTGCATCAAAGGCCTCTTTAGCCGCCTGAGCACTCATAAGAAGCTGGGGCAGATATACTTTTTTCTCTTCAAAACCTTTGCCGACGGTGTTGAGGGCGGGGATAATCATTGTGTCGATAATTTCAAGCGGTGATACAGTCCTGAGCATTTCAGCCGCTGAAACACCTGCCTGCTCCTTAAGTCCACTGATAATACAGCCGTCAAGGGTTTTATCGTTTTTTACCACAGTTGTGTTTTCGCTCGGTGTGAGTGCCGATGTAAATTCAATATAATCGGTGCAGTTTTCGTCTTTGCCTGTAAGAGCCGTGAAGCAATGCCACGCCTTCATCATTTCAACAGAGAAAGGATTGATAATCGCACAGTCAAGACCGTTTTGCATTGCCATAGTATAAAAAACAGCGTTGACATCAGGTCTTGAAGGTAAGCCGAATGAAATGTTTGAAACACCGAGGCTTGTTTTTATTCCCATATTATGCAGAATTCTGACCGCTTCGAGGGTGACGTTTGCACTGTTGCAGTCGCTCGAAACCGCCATTGCAAGCGGATCAACGATGATGTCTTTTTCGTCAATGCCGTATTCTGCGGCACGGGCGATTATTTTTTTTGCAATTTCAACTCTGCCTTCAGCGGTTTCGGGTATTCCGTTTTCATCAAGCGTTACAGCAATAACAACGCCGCCGTATTTTTTGATAAGCGGAAATACCGCCTTCATGCTTTCTTCTTTGCCGCTGACGGAGTTTACAAGCGGTTTGCCGTTATAAATTCTCATTGCTCTTTCCATAGCAACGGGGTCAACGGTATCAATCTGAAGCGGTAAATCAATAACACCCTGAAGAGCTTTTATAACATTTACCATCATTTCGGGCTCATCAATTTCGGGCAGACCAACGTTGACATCAAGCACGGAAACGCCTTTTTTATTTTGTGCAAGACCTTCGCCGAGAATATAGTTTATATCGTTTTTGCGAAGTGCTTCTTTAAAAAGCTTTTTGCCAGTCGGGTTGATTCTTTCGCCGATAATTACAGGTACATCGCCGATTTTAACGGCGTGCGTATATGATGAAATAACAGT
>JAXJVE010000121.1:0-2199 GCA_036308705.1 Acutalibacteraceae bacterium | reverse complement strand
TGCAAGAACTGCGGCAAATGCCAAAAACGGAGGCAGAACTCCCGTTGCAGGTATGGTACACGCTGTTGTTCTTCTGCTTGTTCTTTTATTCCTTATGCCTTATGCGGGGCTTATTCCTATGCCGACCATCGCCGCAATTCTGTTTATGGTTGCTTATAATATGAGCGAGTGGAAAAAGTTTGTGCGTATAGTAAAAACTGCTCCCAAAAGCGATATATTCATTCTTGTTATAACATTTATCCTTACAGTAGTTTTTGACCTCGTTGTTGCAATTGCAGTAGGTATGGTACTCACCGCTATACTCTTTATGAAGAGAATGAGCGACGAAACATCGGTAAACGGTTGGAAATATATTGATCCTGATAACGACAAAGACAGCATTGACCTGAGAGAAGTGCCTAAAGACGTAAGGGTTTATGAAATCAGCGGACCTCTTTTCTTTGGTGCGGCAGACAAAATCCCCGAAATAATTCTCAAAGATTATACACGTTGTCTTATTCTCAGAATGCGTTCTGTCCCCTCTCTTGATTCAACGGCACTCAACGCACTTGAAAGTCTTTACAAAAAATGTCAGAAGCAGAACGTAAGGCTTATTCTTTCTCACGTAAATGAACAGCCTATGAAAGCTATGAAAAAATCAGGCTTCTATAAAGCGGTAGGTAAAGAAAACTTCTGCCTGCACATTGACGAAGCATTAAAAAAAGCAGAAAAATAAACAAAAAGCACTTCGAAAGAAGTGCTTTTTATTTTATGGTGGATAAATTTAAGTTAAAATGCCGATATCAACTATAATCCAAAAAATAAAAACACAATCACGCGTTGAAAAGAGGTTGACTCTGATATATAGTTAAAGCATAATTATATTTAAGAGATATTGTAAAAAAATCAATTTTTTTCAAATTTTTTAGACCAAACCGTTCCTTTAGTTGTACTATAAGTGAAAACTATCAGGGACGGTGATGCGTATGAATGATAATATCCAAAAAACAAGAGTGGAGCTTGACGGCTTTCATTCGCTTGATGTATCGGTCAATGAAGCTCAGAGAACAGTTGTTGCGGAGCTTATAGCTTGCGGGGAAGAACCCGAATTTATCTATGCGGAAAAATTCGATTCGCCTTGTAATTATCTGAGAAATGCAATCAAAAAAGCGGTTGTATATATCGGATCAAACAAGGATTTGAAGGTATTTGAAAATAAAAAGCGAAATAAAGATGACGGATGTATATTTAATGGTATAATGTGATAGTATAAAACTTTCTAAATGGCGGTATGTGTATGAAAGAGGAACAGAACAGAATATCGGGTCTTATCATAAAAGCTCAGCAAGGAGATAAATCGGCGTTTGAAGAGCTTTATAACCTTACAAGCCCTAAGGCATATTTCGTTGCTCTCAAAATTTGCAGTAACGAGCACGATGCACAGGATATTCTGCAAGAAAGCTATATAAAAATTCTTAAAAAAATAGATACTGTTGACCCGAACGGAAATTTCACCGCTTGGGTATATCAGATTGTTGCAAACACGGGCAAAAACTTTCTCAAAGCAAAAAAGCCCGTTCTTTTCGGCGATGATGAAGAAGAAATTATAGGCAATTTGCCCGATGAAAACACTGATTTCAGCCCCGAAGAGCACGTTGACCGTGAAGAGCTTCGCAACGAGGTTATGGCGGCGGTTGATGAACTTACCGCAGAAAAGCGTGCCTGCGTTATGATGATGTATTTCGGCGATATGAGTGTTAACGAAATTGCTCAGAGCCTTGAAGTGCCTGTCAGCACGGTTAAAAACAGACTTTTCACTGCGAGAAAAGACCTCAGAAATAAGTTTGAAAAGAAAGGCATCACTGCTCTTTACAGTGCGGCAATCGGCGGCTTGCTTATATGGGCACTTTCACAAACGGGCGAAATAACCGCAGCTGCTTTTGCGTCGAGTGCGGCATCGGGTGCCGTGCTTGCGGGGGTAAGCTCATCTGCGGTTGTATCGTCAACTGCGGCAGCAACAACCGTAACCTCTGCGGCGGCATCAACTGTTTCGTCAACTGCGGCAGCGGGCACGGGCATAGCGGCAAAAGTTGCGGCTTTATCCGTAGCTCAGAAGGTTGTGGCAGGCGTTGCGGCAACGGCGGTAATAGGCGGCTCAACGGCAGGTGTTGCAACCGTTGCAAAAAAGATTGTTGCATCAAACGAAACAACAACATATAT
>JAXJVE010000120.1:0-5440 GCA_036308705.1 Acutalibacteraceae bacterium | reverse complement strand
GTACAAGGTTGAAGAATGCACCGAATACGGAGCAGATAATGAGGACTTCAAAAAGTCCGTTTCTCATTTCATCGTTATAAAGCACGCTGTAATCTTCAAACAGACCCATTTTTTCATAGACTGCGGGATAGAACATACCCGTAAAGAAGCCGATGAACGTGCCGATTATACCGAGAGGACCGAAAAGGCCGTCAACTCTGACACCCGTTTTCCACTGATGGTAGTCCCTCATATCAGCATTGATATTGTGCTGAACGATGTTCCAGAAAGTGTTGATAAACGTGTTGAAATACCAGAGCACGCATATCATAATAAGGTTTTTATATGTAAAATAAAGAGCGATAAGCACAAAAATATTGATTGTGTTTGATACTATGAGCAGATTCCTTTTGCCCATAAATTTTATCGCCAGAGGGGCAAGAAGCATTGACCACAGACCTGCATTGCCGATAATTGTGTTTGCAAGGCCCTGATATGATTCATAAGCACCGCCGTGCGAATACACAAACGAATAGCCGAACACAACACCGTAGCCCGATTCAAGGAAAACAACCCACGCCGCCGCCTGAATTATCCAGAAATACTTGTTTTTTGCGATTTCGCGGATTGCATCAAAAAATCTGACAGGCTCGGGCTTTTTCTTGGGAAGAACAAGCCTTTCCTTGACTTTACGGAAGAAAATTGCGCTGATAATAAAGCCGACTACGGCAAATCCGGGGTAAATAATGCGGTAAGTCCAGATATTATCCTGACCCCAGGTAAGACCCGCTATTGTGGGGAGCAAAAAGCCCGTAATGGTAGGTGCGAGCGAATAAATAACCTGAGAAATGCTCATTACGTTTGCTCTCTCCTGAGCATCGGGAGTTATAATCTGCTGAAAATAGTTATAACTCTCCATATAGAACGAGAGAAACTGGCTTAGCAAAAAGTACATAAACCACACAACAACCGCTTTTGTTGTATAGTTGAAATACTCATAGGGCAACCACACAAACACCGCTGAAATGAACAGAATCGGGAAGCCCGTTCTTCTTATAAACGGCAGGAATTTACCGCCCTTGAGGTTGTGATTATCATAATACCAACCTCTGAAAATGCCCAAGGGTATGCCGAGAATATTGGCAACGGTGAGCATAATCTGCAAATCCATGGGAGCAAGACCGATGCTTGCGCCAACGAGAAAACTGCCCGCACTCAGAGAAATTGTTGATGCAAGTACGGTAAGCCAATGCACGCCGAAACCCGCACCGCTCAGAGCCGCAATCTCCTTATACGGAATATGATTGCCCTTAGGCGGAACATTCCAGTATTCTTTAACGATACCTACGGTATCTTTTACTTTGTGCACGATTTTTGATTGTTTCTTTGCCTCAGAACTCATCAGCCGCACCCCTTCTCTTTTTTACACAGATGCCGTTAACCGTTATACGAAACTTTTCTGCCTGTTACGGCGGTTACAAAGCCTCTTTCAACAGCAATTATGATTTTTTCAAAGAAACCTTTGAATGCGATATCAAGAGCCGTTTTAAAGCCGTAATTATCGCCGTTTTTCAATTCTTCAACTGCATATCCGATATCAAAAATATCATACCAATGAATAACACGGCTTTCATAAACGGAAGTATCGTTTTCGTCAACTTCGATAATTCTGCAGCCGTACTGAGTTGAATACGCATCGCCGTTATAACGGGTGCTGAGGGAATTCATAATATCAATGCCTTTGTGTTTAACACCGAATGCGTTTGTATGGTCGTGACCCGTAAACATTGCAAGCACGTCGCCCTTTTCAACCATAGCGTCAAACTGACCGTAGTTTTCATATCCGGGGCAAGGCATTTCGTTGAGTGTGCCGTAATTCACGCCTTCGGGGTCAAACATATAGTATTCGCCGTCATTATAGATATGTTCATATGAAAAAAGCTTTTCTGAATCAACTTTTTTGAGCGCATCATATACTTCGGGCACAATAATATGTTGAAATGCAAGAGAATAAACTTTTTCGCCGCCGTTTGCAGCTGCAAGCTCATCTGATTTTGCTTTGTACCATTCAATCTGGTCTGCCTTAACGCAGGCATAATTTCCGTTTGCGTCATAATCGTTTGAGTCAAACACCCAGAGGTTGAATTTCACCTTTTCGCCGTCTGACGACATAACGGGGATGTTATACGTACCGCAACCCGAAAGTGCCTCACCGTCATCAACAGAAACAGAGCAACTGAAGGTGTTGTAATAAGCCATAAGGTCTTCTCTTGACATTGCGCCTTTTTCCGAATCGTGGTTGCCGAAAGTAACGGCAACGGGAATATTTCTCACTTCAAAAACGCTCATAAGGGCATCGATAATCTTTTTTGTATCGTTTGCATTGTTATAATTTTCAACGTTATCGCCCGTAATGATAACGATATCGGGCTTTTCAACATCGCAAGCTTCGCCGATTGCCCAGACCGAAGCCTCAACGTTTTCAAATTCAAGGTGGGTATCGGTAACGTGCATAATTTTAAGTTTGCCGTCATCACCGAATCTGATTGAAGAATCGGTATCATCTGCCGCAAACGAAACGCTTGAAAACGAAAGCAGAGTTACAACAGCCATAACCAATGCGAGAGCCTTTTTGAGATAGTTTTTCATCTTATATTTCCCCTTTTACGATTATTTTGCAAGGTCTTTATACTGATAAACTTTAACGTAATCAACAATAAATTCCGCTGAATCGGCAGGTGCATTTTCTCTCTGTGAAGGAAGACCGTCTTCGCCCTTCATTTCAACCGAAAGAATAACGTAGTCTTCATTCTGACTTACTCCGCCGAAGTCTGTGCGGAAAGTTTCAACGCCGTTGATATAAAAGATATATTCGTTTTCATTCCATTCAAGGCCGTAGGTGTTGAACTCTTCATAGGGGTTGTTGCAAAGAAGAAACTGTCTTGCACCGAGCTTCTGATGAGCGTCACCGTAGCCGTCGAAATGAAGGTTTGAGGTTACCGCATTTTCAAACAAATCGCCGTAGCAGTCGCTCTCGAAAATATCAATTTCGGTGCCGTCTCTGCCGTTTCCGTCTTCATCGAAAACGCCTGAATTCATAAGCCAGAATGCGCTCCAGATATCTGCACCCTTTGGGAGAATACAACAGCACTCAAAATAGCCGTATTTCTGGCTGAAACCGTTGGGTGAATCAGCATCGGTATCAATGCCTGCACTGTACCAGCCTGCACCTTCACCGCCCATACCCTCTTCAAGGTAAACAACGGGAATAACGAGCTTGCCCTCTTCGGTCTGAGCGAGATACTGATTCCAGTAACTGCCCTTTCTTGAAACGGTTGAGTTGCCGTACTGATAGTGACCCGACCACACGCTTCTGTCAAGCTCACCTTCAAATTCTTCATCAAAGGTGATTGTGAATTTATCCATATCAACCTTTTCGCCCATAGGATAGCAGGGAATATCGAGCGCAAAGCAGATTGATAAGATTATTGAAAGAAAAAATGCCGCAACAGTTTTCATTTTTATTTCTCCTTATTCTTCGATTATATCGAGTTCAATGAGTCTGTTTATAAATTCTTTTGTATCGGCAAGAGCCTGCTCTTTTGTGACGTCGTATTCATCAAAAAGTTTATCGGCAAGCTCCTCTGCAGTGTTACATTCGGGAAGCTTCTCCCACAAAAAGCAAGCTGATTCTGTGAGCATAAACAAGCCGTTGTGCTCTTTGAGAGCGTTACCGACGGGAACGAGAATTGAATCCGCACCCACGTTACGCAGAATAATATCCTTATTTATTTTCAACGTTACAGCTCCTTTCTGCGTGTTCAAAAACCCGCTTTGTCATTCGGCAGATATTCTGCGGTGTTTTGTTGAAATCGCCTGTTTCAGCCTTGCACATTGCCGCACAGACGTTGCAGACCCCCGCATATCTGCAGGTAAGGCACTCTTCAGGGAGCCTTATCTGCTCTGTTTTTATTTTGATTTCGTTCCACGCTTTGTCGAAGCCGTCAACAAGGGGCTTTGCATCAGGCTCGGGCATCATTCCGCAAGGACGCATTATGCCGTCTGCGGTTATCCAGAAAGAGGCTCTGCCTGCTCTGCAACGGACCTTGTTTTCTTCAGGCCCTTTGGGGAAAGCGAGCATTCTCTTTAATCTTTCAATATAAAATTCCTTATCGAAACGGTATTCATCAATAAGTGAAATATAATCAGCCGCCTCTTCGGGCGAAAAGCGGAAATCATCGTTGCTTTTGCCGAGTCTGGCAGGCGGATAGGCATAGGTTGTGGGTTTTAAGGGGATTTCGAGTTCTTTTGAAATATCCGCAATTTTTTTATAATCAGAGATGTTCTTGGGGGTAAAAATAGTATTGAATTTAACGGAAATTCCGAGTTCTTTCATCTGTTTTACCGAATCGAGAACTTTATCGAAAGCTCCGTTTCCGCAGATTTTTGAATAGGTTGAATTATCCGCACCGTAAAGCGAAACGTTGATGCGTGTTGGCGGCAACTCCTCAAAAAGTTTTTTATATTTGCCGAGCAGACTGCCGTTTGTGTTGATTGAAACAAGAAAACCCATTCTCACAAGTGAGGTATAGATATATTCAAAATCATCACGGAGCAACGGCTCACCGCCCGTCAGGAGCAGAAAAACCGTGCCAGCATCTTTTGCCTGCTTTGCGAGGCTGAGCCAATCTTCAGCCGAAAGCGGTGCGATATTCTGTTTGCAATCGTGAACGTAACACATTTCACAGTTAAAATTACAGCGTTGTGTCAGCTCAAAAGTACCTGAAACGGGTATTCCGTCACGGGCACCTTTGTCATGAAGATATTTGACCATTAAAGGCTCTGCAAAATCGGGCATAATTTTCTCTCCAGATACCTGACCGCACTTTCATCGGCAAGGCAGGCATATTCATATACGGGCACACTATGACTCATTCTTTGAACAAAATCAAGCAGTTTGCCCGTGAAATCCCGTGAATAAGGCACGGGATAGCAATTTTTATAAAGCTTATAGAAAGCTTCGTTTGATTCAAGTTTGTGTGCACTGTTGCCCTTTGCCTGCTGAAGGCTTATAACGGCTCTCAGGGGCAACACTTGGTTGAGGCAATCTTTTGATGAGCCCGAAAAAGGCATTCCCGATGCATAAAACACACCGTCTTTTTCAAAAATCATCGTTTTATCGCCGTTAACAACAACGGCATCGGCATAGTCTTTCCAGAGGTTTGCCTGAGTTGACTTTCCTATGTCGCAAGGTCCCGTAAAAAGGACTGCACCGCCGTCTTTTTCTATAAACGAGGAATGAAGCACGCAGGCGTTGTTATCCGCAACGAGCGCTTCAATACCGATAAGCGTGAAAATAACGCTCAGTCTGAGCATTCCACGGTATTTTTCATCAATAATTATTTCAATGTTTTTGCCGTTGACAATACGGCAGGCATAAAATCCGTGCTCCCGCTCCCAT
>JAXJVE010000119.1:0-1553 GCA_036308705.1 Acutalibacteraceae bacterium | reverse complement strand
TCTTTAATAAATGCATATGAAGTAGGATCCCAAGCGGTATAACCTCTTGCTTCAAATGTAGAACGGATACCGCCCGAAGGGAAACTTGATGCATCCGATTCACCTTTAACAAGTTCTTTACCCGAGAACTCCATAATAACAGTTCCGTCGCTGTCGGGCGAAATAAAACTGTCGTGTTTTTCGGCAGTAATACCTGTCATCGGCTGAAACCAATGTGTATAATGAGTTGCACCTTTTTCAACCGCCCAATCCTTCATTGCATTGGCAGTTACGTTTGCAACTTCTATATCAAGACGTTTACCGTCACGGATTGTTTTTTTGATTGCTTTATATGTTTCTTTAGGTAATCTCGATTTCATGGTTTTATCATCAAATACCATACAACCGAAATATTCGGGAACATTATTCATATTAATCACTCCCTGAAAAAATTCTCATCAGTTAAAAAGTATATCCTTATTATTATTATAAGTCAAGATTTAAATATAATAAAAAGCACCCTCTAATTTGAGGGTGCTTTGTTGAATCAGTCAAAGAGATATACTCTTGTTTCGTATGGTCTGGTTTCAAAAGTGTTGAGTGTTTTATCAACTGCAACATCATAGTTTGAAAGCACAAGTTTCCCCTTGCCAAGATTAAAGCCTGCAGGTGCGGTGAAATGAACGGGTTTATCCGTAAATGAATTTATAACAAGCATACGCTTGCCTTCGTAATTGCGTTCATATACAAAAAGGTTTCTGTTGTTTTTATAATGAAGCTTGAAATCACCATAAATGCAGATTTCATTTTCTTTACGGAATTTAAGAAGCTTACGGTAATAATTAAGAATTGAATTTTCGTCCTTTTCGGCAGCTTCAACATTAATTTCGGTATAATTCGGGTTAACAGTAAACCAGGTAGTGTCTCCGCTTGTGAAACCGGCATTCTTTTCGGCTGACCATTGAACGGGCGTTCTTGAATTATCTCTTGATGCACGATTGGCAATCTTAAGGAACATCTTATCGCTGAAACCGAGCTTTTTGAAAAGTTGATATGTACTCTTTACCTGAGTATCGGTATAATCGTCAACGCTGTTCATTTTAATATTAAGCATACCGATTTCCTGACCCTGATAAATAAAAGGGGTACCGCTCTGGCAGATATACATTGTAGCAAGCATTTTACCGCTTTCAACTCTGTATTTTTCATCACCGTATCGGCTGATAATTCTCGGCTGATCGTGATTTTCAATATAGTTTGCATTCCAGGCGATTCCGTAAAGCTTATTCTGCCATCTGTTATATGCTTTTTTAAGCTTTTTAAGGCTGAACGGCATAGGAATCCAGCTTACCATAAATGAGTCTGCTTCCATATGCTGGAAGTTAAACATCATATTGAGTGTCTGATCTGCACCTTCTTTTATAAAGCGGAGTGCAAGCTTAGGGGTCATCATAGGTGCTTCGCCGACTGTCATACAATCATAATTAGATAATACATCTTCATTGACTTCATTTAAAAATTCATGAAGTCTTGGTCCATTAATAAAATATTTTTTACCAACTAAAATTAATGGG
>JAXJVE010000118.1:0-8986 GCA_036308705.1 Acutalibacteraceae bacterium | reverse complement strand
GAATATAATTATGTGTTTAAAAATATTTGAAAAAAAATATCAGAACGGTGCAGGGGATTATTCGATTCCTCTTATCAGACTCGATGTGATGCCTGATAATACACCTGAAGAACTTAAATATCTTTATGAATTTTCAATAGTTGATAATGAACTCGATTATCTCGGTCACCCCGATGCTGTTTTACTTAAAGACGGCAGCATACTCGATGTTTATCCTTCGGGTCACGGTAAAGGCGCAATCAGAAGCAGCATAAGCCGTGACGGGGGCGTTACATATACCGATAAAATCCAAAATATGCCGAAGTCCTGGGAAACCTCAAGAGAAACACCTACAGTTTATCGCCTTGAATTTGCGGACGGTTCACCTGATAAAATTCTTCTTATTTCCGGTAACCCCGATTGGCATGACGGTAAAGGTTCAATAGGCGATTTTAATTTTTCTCTTTCTGATGATGAAGGAAAAACATGGTCTGAATTTGAGCTTTGTTTCTCTAAAAAAGACAAAGTTACCGTTTTGCCCATCGTTTCAATGGCATCGCTTACACGTTTGAAAGAAAACGGAAAGTTTGTTGATAAATGGATGGCATTTTTCCATGACCGTTCGTTTGTTAACTATAAAACAATCCTTTCGTTTGAAAACGGTAAAGCTGTCTGGAGCAATCCCGAACCGTATTTTGCACAACACCGTGCAATTGAGAAAAAAGCAAATATGTGTGAGGTTGAAGTTGTTCGTTCAGATTGCGGTAAAGGTGATGAACTTTGCCTCATTGCACGAAGCAATAATAAAAATTACAACACCCTCTTTCTTTTTCATCAGACGAAGGAAAAACGTGGTCCGCACCTGTTTTTGCTCCTTCTGCACTTAACGGTGAAAGACATAAAGCTGACTATACCAAAGATGGCAGACTGTTTATAACATTCCGTTCAATTGAACGTGACAAGGCTAAAACCGACAGAAATTACAAAGGAAAGTATAAATGGTTCAGCGAAGGCTGGGTTGCCTGGGTAGGCACTTATGACGATCTTAAAAACGGTAAAGAAGGTCAGTACAGAATAAAACTTGCTCATACATATCTTGAAGATCAGAAAGAAGTTGTTCTTTCTGCTAATGCCGATACAGGCTACTGCGGCAATGTTGTTCTTGATGATGATACTGTTGTTACATCAACATACGGTTGTTTTGGTGAAAAACTCTCCAACGGAAAATACAAAACATACGTTGTATCAAAAAGAATCAAGCTTTCAGATACTGATAAACTTATATAAAAAAATCAGCACCTTGATTAAATCAAGGTGCTTTATTTTTATATTTCCACTTTTTCGGGTATTCCGTTGTTTTCTCTTGATTTGTCGGCAAGAAATACAACAAGATGCCCGAGAACGGAATCGTTTATGCTTGTGCAGGAAACAGTTGTTTTGTTTCCTCTTACATAATCAACAAAATCTCGCACAAGGTCAAGATCACCGCCGCCGTGAGTGTCGTTATCAATTTTCAGATCATATTCAGTATCATAATGCTCACATCCGGGACGGGGGTCAATTTCAGAAACAGTGAATTTACCGCTTTCAAAATCGCCTTCAATTGTACCTTTTGTACCCGTAACAAAAATCGTTCTTGTTCCTCTGCTTGTTCCGCCTATCATATTATGAGTTCCTGTTGCGCCGTTTTCAAACAATACATTTACCGTCTGATGGTCAACAACATTATTATCGCTTTTATAGGCACAAACACCGTAGGGGCTTGTTTTAAGAAGCTCGATTTTATCTTCTATTGTAGGGTTCTCGATTTTTTCAAGAGCATCCCAGACATAGAATGACCATCTATCAGGGTGATCAATATATAATCTTTTTGCTGAATAAAGACATTCCTCGGAAAGCGGGCAATCAACAAGGCATCGTGTACCTGCATTTTTCGGTGCGTTTTCGGGTTTGAACTGCATATTACATCCGAAACTTGAAACAAGTGAGGGCTTTGTTTCATTCATAAGCCACATCATAATATCAAGATCGTGGCAACATTTAGCAAGAAGCATAGAGCTGTGACATTTTTCAGAATTGTTCCATTTGCCTCTTACATGGCTTGTTGACATATGATGATAACTAACATATTCGTTTGTCTGAATACTGATGATTTTACCGATTTTGCCCGAAAGAATAATATCTTTTATTTTTCTGTAAAACGGAGCATACCTGAGTATAAAGCATACCATAATTTTTCTGCCATACTCAGTTGCAACATCAAGAAGCTCTCTTGCTTCTTCTTCATTAACAGCAAATGGTTTTTCCAGCAAAATATCATAACCTGCCTTAAGAAGAGGAATTGAGGTTTTTACATGAATATGATCCATTGTGCCGTTAATAACTGCATCAGCAAACTTGGGTACAGCTGCAAGTTCTTCAGCGGAAGAAAAACATTTATCGCTCGGAATATTGAATTCTTTTGCAATTGAATTTCTTCTGTTTTCATCAGGGTCGGCAATGCCGACAATTTCCATTTTATCGCTTTCAATTTTTGCAAGCTGAGCATAAGTAAGGCTTCTGTGTCCGCCGCCGACAATTATTGTTTTAAGAGGTCTGTTTTTCATAAAATTATACGCTTTCTTCTGTTTTGATTGTAACTGTGTTGCTGTCTTCGGTAATTGCAAGATTAAGGGATCGACGTCTTTCCATAAGTTCATCATACATCTGATTTCTCAGATTGCCTGAAAGGGGATAGAGGAACTTCGGAATAACGGCAAGAATACCTGTAATTTGCGGAATACCTGTGCAAAGAGCAAAAAGCCACCATTTGGTTTCATCGGTCTGAGTGCCGATGGTAATTCCTTGTTTATAACCGATCTGATTGAGTATAAGGCTTTGAACAGATGTCATAACTATGCTCTGAATTTTTGTGATAAGGTTTCGTGCAACACCTATGGTAGCTTCAACTCTGTATCCGTTTTTCCATTCGCAATAGTCCATAGCTTCGTTGTAAAGTTCTGCCTTTATAACTTTTCTGATACCAAAAGCCCATTTGTCAAACCATGCTTGAACGCCAAAAGCAATACACATAAGCAACGGTTTTTTATAATTCTTGTTTACTGAACCGATAAAGAATAAAAACAAAATCCAGAAACGTGTGTAAAGATCTTCAAATACCCAGATAGCTTTTGTTGAGAATCTTTCTCTTATGGGTTTTACAAATCCGTAACTGAGCGTTCCGTTAATTCCTGAAGGTAAATTAAGAATTGTCTGATATGTAGCTGAACCGAGAACATCAATAAAATAGTTGGTGCTGCTTGAACTTATACTGAATCCGCCAAGGAAATCAGAAAGTGTAATAAGCAGAACAGGGTAGTTGTTAACAACAGCTTTAAGACCTTGTAAAATGCTTGGCGGTTTTATAGACTGCATAACTCTTTCTCTTGAAACAATAAAGAAATACAAAGTAAAAATACAGGAAATTATACTTGTACCAACACCCATTCCAAGAAAAACATTCTGCAGTTTCCACTTCAGAACATTATTGTTGATAAGGTCAATCAGAACACCCATAATAAGTGCAGGTAAATCTTCACCCATCATACCGGTAAGAAGCTCAGCAAGGGTTATAAGCCTTGTTCTGTCATTAGGGTGAGGTGTAACCGTAGTCATATATCCCGACTTAGCTATGCTTGTAAATGTGCCTGCCGTTTCATTGATAACGTTGAAAATAAAGAAATAAATAAGCTTTGGAATATATGTACCTGCTGTTCCGGGGAATAAAAACGGCATAAGCCAGAATAATGCGCCGAGAATTGTCATCGGAATCTGAAACGTTACAAGATATGGTCTGAATTTACCCCATCTTGTTCTTGTTTTATCAACAAATGTGGCAATAATCGGGTCATTTATTACATCCCAGATACCCGCTATCATATTCATAGCGGCATTTGTTTTAAAATCAATTTTAACAACATCCCAAATAAAACGGTCTTTATATCCGTTTATATTGAATGCGTTTGAAAAATCATTGAGAAGATATGCAAAAGTTTCTTTGTTACCTACATATCTTCTGTCATATACTTTAAATTCGGAAATGTTACGATTAACTTCGCCTGAACTCATTCATTTACCTCCCGAATATTTAAATTGAAAGAAAGGCGTTGCGATATATTACGCAACGCCTGCCTGTGGATTGGATTAATATTAAAGACCTTTAACAGCTTCTTTAAGTGCTGCCATTTCATCCTTGCTGAGGGTAACGCCCTTGCCCATTTTTTCATGGTCAGGTGCCCACTCACGGATATCGTACTTGGGATCTCTTCCGTTCCAGCTGATGAGGTTGAGTTCCTTTGTCCATCCCTTGGGATTTTCTGAAAGAACTGCTACGGATTCAACGATTTCATAAGTAAATTCGGGCATGGTGAGAGCTCCTTTCATTATTTATACAACATTATTATAATATATATTTTTTTAAATGTAAATATATATTTATAAAAATTTTTAAATAAAAACAGTTTTTACAATGTTTTTTGCTGCATTTTGATGAAGTGTCATATACGGGACAGGATATGAATATACTGTGGTGATAAATAATTCAGGAGGAAAAGATTATGAATTTAAATTCTTATACGCAAAATCTCGGATTTTTTGAAACCGCATTTGAATCAACAGCTGAACACTCCCTTGATGTTGATATAACATTACCTGATTACTGTCCGGATATACAGCGGATTCTTAAATGTAACATTTCAACAAATATTTTATCTGTTTTAAATAATTCGGGAAGAATAACAGCAGATGTAAACGCAGTGATAAGAGTTGTTTATATTGGTGATAACGGTAAAATCTCGGCCTATGAACAAAGCTCTCCCATTCAAAAATATACTGAATCGAATAAAATAACCAATGATACAGCAGTAAGAGTTAACGTATGCATTGATTATGTTAATTGCAGAGCCGTAAGTCCCCGCAGAGCAGATATCAAAGCTATGATGACATTTATATTTAAAGCAATCAATAAAACCGATAAAAAGATTTTATGTGATGCTGACGGTGCAGGTATTCAGCTTATGAAAGAAAATTATTCTTTTGCGAGTGTAACCGGTATATGCGAAAAAACATTTTCAATGAATGAAGTAATTGAATTTTCCGAGAATAAAAATCCTGTTTCACAAATCATAAACATTTCTCATCACGCAATTATCGGTGAAACAAAAATAATTAATAATAAAGTTCTGATTAAAGGTGATTGTATTGTTAAAATAAGTTATATATCCGATAACAACGATTCAATTGATTTTGTTGAACATTCAATGCCTATTAGTCAGATAATTGAAATTGACGGCTTAAACGATAATAATATTTGTAATATAAAATTAAATGTTTGCTCTTGTGAGGCTGTTCCCAAATCAGATTCATCGGGAAATATGCGTTTAATTGATTTAAATGCCCGAATCAGTGCGTTTGTTACATCATTTGATGAATTACCTATGTCATTGATATCGGATGCTTATTCAACGGAATATGAAACAAATAATTCATACAAAAGTATTGAGGTTTGTGAATTTAAAGATAAAATCAATACATCATTTACAAATAAAGTTGTTCTTGAAAGTATTGGAGTAAGTGTTGATAGTGTTATTTCGGTATGGTGTTCAGATTTGAAATATATTGTTTCATCAAAAGATAAAGGGCTTTTGATAAGCGGAACATATCAGGCAAATGTTTTATACAGCGATGCCGACGGAAAAACTGATATAATTCAAAAAATCGTTGATTTTGAATGTATTTCTAATCTGGATGATAAAGCCGAAAATTTATCATTTATAGGTTCAGCTCAGATTACAGGCTGTAATTGTTCTGTAACAGGTGACAGCAGACTTGAAATGAAAACTGAAATATATGTTTCGGGCATTATTCTTTCAAAATTCAATCGTAAATATATCAGCTCAGTTTCAATATCCGATGAAACAAAAAAGCAAAACAACCATTGTGCATTGACGATCTATTTTTGTAACGACGGAGAGAATGTATGGGATATCGCACGCAGATATAATACAAGTGTTGAAGCGGTTATGTCTGAGAATGATTTATCTGAACAAACAATCCGCAAAGGAAAGATGATTCTTATCCCAAGTGTTTAATAAAATGAACAAAGCACATTAAAAGTGTATGTTTTTAGGCAAAATATAAATCTGTTCAATTGACAATGCGGCAATTATGTTTTAAAATTAAATCAGCAGAGATGCTAAAAATTAACAGGAGGATACAAACAATGGAAATCATTACAGAAATTCTCGCAATGGTTGAAAAGATTCTTAACTTCTCAAATGAAGCAGAAGCTGCAGGTATTATTGAAATCATCAAGAATTCACTTGCAACAATTTTCTCATTCATTCCCATGCCTCTTTAATCATTAAAAAATCCCCGACCTTAGTTGGTCGGGGATTTAAATTTTATTTGGAAAATTCTTTTTTTACGGCTTCAACAACATCATCTACATCCGAGTTTACAACAAGCATTGAAATTTCAATCTCAGATGTTGTAATCATACGTATATCTGCGTCTACACTTGCAGCCGCCTTAAAAATTGCAGCAGATACACCCGGTGTACCGCGCATTGCTTCACCGCTTACTGTAATTTTTGTATTACCGCTGCTGACATTGATTTTTGTTTTGGGAGATTTATTTCTGATTTCTGATGCAATTGAAAGAACAGAAACAAAATCTTTATCACTAACGGTAAAAGAAAAGCCTGAATTTGAGCCGCTGAGAGGGAACTGAGAAATCATATCAACATCAATTCCGGCATCTGCAATCATTTTAAAAACCTCTGCAATATGTGATATATCGGCAGGGGAGTCACATATTGAAAATAAAGTAACATCTTCGGTAATATAAATATTTTCTACAAGCTTCAATTTTACCACTCCTGAAAATTAAATCATATCAGACATTTTATAAAGTCCCGCGGGTTTGCCGCAAATAAACTTAGCGGCGGTTATTGCACCTGTTGCAAAAAGTTCCTTGCTTCTTGCAGAATGAGAAATTGTGATAATTTCATCAAGACCTGCAAAAATAACCTGATGCTCGCCCGTAATAGTTCCGCCTCTTACTGCGTGAATGCCGATTTCATTTTTGGTTCTCTTCTCACGCTTTGAGTGGCGGTCATATTCATATTTAACACTTTCATCAAGTTCTTCTTTTATTGAGTCTGCAATCATAAGTGCTGTTCCGCTCGGAGCATCAATTTTTTGATTATGATGCATTTCGATTATCTCAATATCAAATGAATCGCCAAGAACTGCTGCAGCTTTTTTTGCAAGCTCACAAACAAGATTAACACCGAGTGACATATTTGCACTGAAGAAAACGGGAATTTTCTGTGCGGCATCTTTTATAAGATTAATCTGTGCATCGTTAAGACCTGTTGTTGATATAACAGCGGGAATTGAGTTCTTGACAGCATATTCAAGCAAACCTGCAAGAGCACTCGGATTTGAAAAGTCGATTATAACATCAGCTTTTTTTGTTATATCATCTGATATACCGGCGGGAGATGAAAAAACAGGATAACCGCTGAGGTTTTCTGCATAAATGTCAACACCGCCGACTATTTCAATACCTTCAGCATCAGCAACGCTTTTTGTAACGGCTTTACCCATTTTGCCGTTGCATCCGCTTAATATAATTCCTGTCATTTTGAGTTACCTCATTGTTTTTATTATACAAGACCGTGCTTTGTAAGAGTTGCTCTGAGTGTTTCTCTTGCAGCGTCTGTCATTTTGTAAAGAGGAAGTCTGCAATCGCCTACGTTCATTCCCATCATATTCATTGCTTCTTTAACGGGGATGGGATTAACATCGATAAATAAATCGTGGCAAAGATCCATATATTCAAGCTGAAGCTTACGGCTTGTGATATAGTCGCCTTCAAGGAATTTAGCGGGGATATTGTGTGCAACTTCAGGGCAGATGTTTGAAAGAACTGAAATTGAGCCTTTGCCGCCAAGTGACATAAGAGCTGTTACCTGATCATCGTTACCTGAGTAAACCGAGAAATCTTCACCGCAAAGAGAAATTGTTCTTGCAACTGATGAAATATCGCCGTTTGCTTCTTTTGTACCAACAATTCTTTCGTGCTTTGAAAGTTCAAGATAAGTTTCAGGTAAAATATTTACGCCTGTTCTTGAGGGAACATTATAAAGGATAATGGGAACGTTTACTCTGTCTGCAATATAGTTGAAATGCTGAACAAGACCTCTCTGAGAGGTTTTGTTATAGTAGGGTGTAACAGAAAGAAGAGCATCAACGCCTGCTTTCTCTGCTTCGTTTGAAAGCTTTACTGCATAGTTGGTATCGTTACTGCCTGTACCTGCAATAACAGGAATTCTCTTATTAACAACATCAACAGTAAATTTGATTGCGTTTGAATGTTCGTCGTGGTCAAGTGTTGAACCTTCACCTGTTGTGCCGCAGATGATAATGGCATCTGTTTTGTTTGCAATCTGGAACTCGATGAGTTCGGCAAGCTTATCGTAATTGATTTTGTTATCGCTTGTAAACGGTGTAACTATTGCAACACCCGCTCCGGTAAAAACAGTAGGCTTCATTGTCTGACTCCTTTTCATTAGTTGAATTTAGGTGTAATATAACCCTGAGCACAAAGCTGCTCTGCCATAAGTACAGCACCACCTGCTGCACCTCTTAATGTATTGTGTGAAAGACATACGAATTTATAATCATACTGAGTATCTTCTCTGAGACGGCCGATTGAAACAGCCATACCGTTCTCGAGATTTCTCTGAAGTTTTGTCTGAGGAAGATTATCCTCTTCAAAGTAGTTGAGGAACTGCTTGGGAGCACTGGGAAGTTCAGCTTCCTGAGGATAACCCTTGAAGTTCTTCCAGATTTCCTTCATTTCTTCGATTGAAGGTTTGTTTTCAAATCTTACAAATACTGCTGCCATGTGACCGTCTGAAGCGGGAACACGAAGGCACTGTGCAGTAAAGTTGGGTGATGTT
>JAXJVE010000117.1:0-6079 GCA_036308705.1 Acutalibacteraceae bacterium | reverse complement strand
ATTCTATGCCGTTGTTTATCTTTTCCAATTTGTTGTTGCACATTATATTCTGCCGTTTATCAGCCCCGAAGCGGTTGACGGTTTTAAAATCGGTCTTGCCGATAAAGGTCACGATATGTCGCCGATGATGGCATATATCGAAAAGCTCGGTGATGAGTCGTGGTTCAAGAAAATTCCCTACGGCAGAAATTATTTTGCAAGCATAAGAGTTATTTCTTATTCTGCGGGTGCACTTGTGCTTTCGCTTGCAACTCTTATTGCAAAACGTGATGTTGTCACATCGCTCATTTCATTTGCAATCAATACGATTTGTGCAGTTTCAATTACACTTGCCGATATCGTTATGGTTATTGATTCTGACAGAGGATTTTTTGCAGCCGTCAAAGCCGAAAATCTGCCCGGCTTCCTTCAGGGCAGCAATTGGTCGCTCTGGGAGTATCTTACGGGATTTTTCCTCGGATTCGGTATAATGCTTCTGCTTGTTTGTCTGCCCAAAAAGATAACAGGCGGTGAGGGTGACTTTGATTATACTTTGCCCTGCAAAAACAAAAGGCTCTATGCCGCATACAGCGTTATTTTTACCCTTTTCTGTACCTTTGTTTTAACTCTTGCAAGACCTGCGGGTATGAGAATTGCAGAGATTTTTGAGCTTAAGGGTCTTGGCGATGAAGATACTTTCACTATTATTTTTACGGTGATAATCGGTGCAGTCGGACTTGTTCCTTGTATAATTACCGCTCATAAAAATATAGTCAAAAAGAATCTGCCTAATCTTTATAAGAAAAGAACAGAGGATTTCTGCCTGAATATGTTGCCCGTATACTTTGGTGCAACGGCAATTCTGTATTTCTTTTTCAGCGATTCGGGTATTATTTCAAATATCTCTGCCGTAAAAGAAAAAGGCCCCGCATCATTAGGTGAAATGATACTGGGCGGAGATTTGTTTATTGTAACACTGATGCTTGTCAGCTTTGTTCTGGTTAACGTTATTTATTTTGCCGTACTTAAAAAATGCGTTAAGAAAAAATGATTTTTCTTATTTCTTCCGTATTATCGGCAAGGTAGGTTGAGCCCGCTTTTTCAAGCTCTTCTCTGCTGCCGTAACCAAAAGTTACGCCGATGCTTTCAACACCCGCACCGTTTGCACCGTCAATGTCAAAATAACGGTCACCAACCATAAGTGCACGGCTTTTTTTAACCCCGAAATGATTGACGGCACGCTCAACAAGTACCGTTTTGCCTTCGGGAGCCTTATCGCTTTCGGGCGCGGCAATGAAATCAATCAGGGAAGAAATATTCAGGTAATCAATCAATCTCATAACAAATTTTTCGGGCTTTGAGCTTGCAATTGCAACCTTGATGCCCGAATTTTTTAATTCTTTGATAAGATTCTCCATTCCGTCATAAACCCTGAGCTTGAAAATACCGCTTTCGCTGTATCGCTCACGGTATTTTTCAACCGCCTGTGCAGCCTGTTCGTCATTCATTGCAAGCTCTCTTTTAAAAGATTCAAAAACGGGAGGGCCTATGAATGTGCGAAGTCTGTCATCGGTCAGGGGAGGGAATCCCATTTTTTCTATTGCGTATTTTACAGAATAAAAAATGCCTTCTCCCGTGTCTGCTATCGTGCCGTCAAAATCAAAGAAAACGGCGTCATATTTATAAATCATTGTGTCACTCTCCAATGTGCAAAGTATATCATATATATTTTACCCGTTCAATGATTATTTTTCATTTACTTTTTAAAAAATATATGATATACTAAATTCTATTATAGGCAAATTATCCCGAAAGGACTGAAATAAATGAAATATAATTTTGCAAAGGGCGTGGCATCTCTCAAGCCTTCAATAATCAGAGAGATTCTCAAAAGCTCGGGCGATACAATTCCCCTTGCTGCAGGTAACCCCGCACCCGATGCGTTCCCTGTTGACGATATCAAAAAAATCGTTAACGATATTTTTGAAAGCGACCCCATTCTTGCTCTGCAGTACGGTGTCAGCGAAGGATACACTCCTCTTATCGAAAAGCTTACCGATCTTGCAAAAAACCGCTACGGAGTAGGCAATGAAAATGACGGCCTTATTGTTGTAAGCGGTGCTCAGCAGGTTATGAGCCTTATGAGTCAGTGCTTTATCAACTACGGCGATTGTGTTATCTGTGAAGAGCCTTCATTCATCGGCTCGCTCAACTGCTTCAGAAGTTACGGTGCAAAGCTCAGCGGTGTACCTACAGACAGCGACGGCATCAATATCGAAGCACTTGAAGAAAAACTTAAAACAGAAGAAAACGTTAAGTTTATTTATACAATCCCCAATTTCCAGAATCCTGCAGGCGTAACAATGTCGCTCGAAAAGAGAAAGGCTGTTTATGAGCTTGCAAAAAAATACGGAGTTCTTATTCTTGAGGATAACCCCTACGGTGACCTTCGTGTTTCGGGCGAAAACGTGCCCGCAATAAAGAGCTTTGATGAAGACGGTATCGTTGTTTATGCAGGTTCATTCTCAAAGATTGTTGCTCCCGGTATCCGTGTAGGTTATGCACTTGCACCCAAGGAGATTACCGCAAAGCTTACCGTTGCAAAGCAGACTCAGGATGTTCACACTCCTCTTATGTCACAGCTTGTTGTTTATAAGTGGCTCACCGAATATGATTTTGAAAGCCATATCAACAAAATAAGAGAGATTTATAAGCGTAAGCTCAATCTTCTTTGTGACTGCGTTGATAAAGAACTTTCAGATTTCCTTACATACAACAGACCCGAAGGCGGACTTTTTGTCTGGGCAAAGCTCAACGACGGCATTGATATGCTTGACTTCTGCCGTAAGGCAAGTGCTGCGGGCGTATCTGTTGTGCCCGGCAACGCATTTATGGTTGACGGCGATAAGGAATGCAGCTATATCCGAATGAATTTCTCAACTCCCTCAGATGAAGCAATCGTAAAGGGTGTTAAGATTCTTGGCGAAGTTGCCCGTTCACTTTAATTAAGGAGGGTAAAAATATGGAAAATACAACTCCCGAAAAGAAGCCGATAGTGCTCAGTATGATTCAGCCCACATCAGTTCCTACCTTGGGCAATTATCTCGGAGCACTCAAAAACTGGAAGAAAATGAGCGATGATTATAACTGCCTTTATGCGGTTGCCGATCTTCACGCTCTTACAATTCATCCCGAGCCCGCAAAACTCCGTCAGCAGATTCTTGAAATGTATGCAATTATGCTTGCGGTTGGCCTTGACCCCGAAAAGAACATTGTTTTTATTCAGAGTCAGGTTGCCGCACACGCTGAGCTTGCATGGATTCTTGATTGTTATACGCAGTTTGGCGAGGCGTCAAGAATGACTCAGTTCAAAGAAAAATCACAGAAGCATGCAGATAACGTCAATGTTGGTCTTTTTGCATATCCCGTGCTTATGGCTGCAGATATTCTTCTTTATCAGGCAAACTTTGTGCCCATCGGTGCAGACCAGAAACAGCACCTTGAACTTGCAAGAGATATTGCAACCCGTTTCAACAGTCTGAGAGGTAATACCTTCACTCTTCCCGAGCCGTTTATCGGCAAGGTTGGTGCAAGAGTTATGAGCCTTCAGGATCCCACACAAAAGATGTCAAAGAGCGACCCCAACCCCAAAGCTTCCGTTTCGCTTCTTGATACACCCGAAGCCATTCTCAAAAAGTTCAAGTCTGCGGTTACAGACAGCGAAGCTTGTGTAAGATATGCAGACGGTAAAGACGGTATCAACAACCTTATGGCTATTTATTCTTGCTGCACAGGTCTTGATTATGCCGCTATTGAAAAGGAATTTGAAGGCAAGGGATACGGCGATTTCAAGGTTAAGGTTGCTGAAGCTGTTATTGAAGAGCTTCGCCCCGTACAGGATGAATACAAACGCCTTATTGCTGATAAGCAGTATCTTCTCGATACCGCAAACGCAGGTGCCGAAAAGGCAGCCCGCATTGCAGCTCGTACACTTACCAAAGCAAAGAAAAAAGTCGGTCTTTTGCTCGGTTAAGAGCAGATTTTTGAAGAATTTTTGTTAAATACGACAAATTTGCATAAATATTCAAAAGATACTTGATTTTTTGAATATTCGATGTATAATTAGTGCATAAACATTTATAAAAGAACGGAGAATTACAATGAAAGAAATCAAAAAAGTTGTGCTTGCCTATTCAGGCGGTCTTGATACATCAATCATCATCCCTTGGCTTAAAGAAAACTATAACAACTGCGAAGTTATCGCTGTTTCAGGTGACGTAGGTCAGGGTACAGAGCTTGACGGTCTTGAAGAAAAGGCTATCAAAACAGGTGCATCAAAGCTCTATATCGAAAACCTTCAGGATGAATTTGTAAGCGATTACATTTTCCCCACCCTCAAGGCTGGTGCAGTATATGAGAAGGAATATCTTCTCGGTACATCATTTGCCCGCCCCATCATCGCAAAGAGAATCGTTGAAATTGCAAAGGCTGAAGGTGCAGACGCTATCTGCCACGGCTGTACAGGTAAGGGTAATGACCAGGTAAGATTTGAGCTTACAATCAAGGCATTTGCTCCCGAAATGGAAATCATTGCTCCCTGGAGAATCTGGGATATCAAATCACGTGAAGAAGAAATCGAGTATGCAGAGGCACACAACATTCCTCTTAAGATAAACCGTGAAACCAACTATTCAAAGGATAAGAACCTCTGGCACCTTTCACACGAAGGTCTTGACCTTGAAGACCCCGCAAACGAGCCTCAGTATAACAAGCCCGGCTTCCTTGAAATGGGCGTTTCACCCGAAATGGCTCCCGATGCTCCCACTTATGTTACAATTCACTTTGAAAAGGGTGTTCCCACTGCAGTTGACGGCAAGGAAATGGGCGGCGTAGAGCTTATCAAGTATCTTAACGAAATCGGCGGTAAGAACGGCATCGGTCTTAACGACATCGTTGAAAACCGTCTTGTTGGTATGAAGTCAAGAGGCGTTTACGAAAATCCCGCAGGTTCAATCCTCTTCAAGGCACACGATGTTCTTGAAACAATCACTCTTGACAGAGATACACAGCACTATAAAGAAATCGTTGCTCATAAGTTTGCAGAGCTTGTATACTTCGGTCAGTGGTTTACACCTCTTCGTGAATCTCTTTCAGCTTTTGTTGACAAGACTCAGGAAACAGTTACAGGCGATGTTAAGCTCAAGCTCTATAAGGGCAATATGATCAACGCAGGCGTAACTTCACCCTATACTCTCTACAGCGAAGATTTTGCAACATTTGATGCAGACGAAGTTTACGATCAGAAGGATTCAGCAGGCTTCATCAACCTCTTCGGTCTTCCCATCAAGGTTAAGGCTATCCTTGAGGCAGAAAGAGAAGCTAACAAATAATCTTCGTATAATTGCGAAATACCAAAAATAAAATACAGAGCCGTCTTATGGCGGCTCTTTTTCCCGTATAAGGAGAGATAATAATATGAAACTTTGGGCGGGCCGTTTCTCAAAGGAAGCGGACAAAAAAACAAACGATTTCAATTCATCAATAGCAACTGATTCGAGAATGTATTACTGGGATATCGAAGGCAGTATTGCACACGCAACAATGCTTGCCGCAAAAGGCATCATTTCTCAGGATGACGGTGCACTTATCTGCAGTGAACTTGCAAAAATCAGGCAGGAAATCTCAGCAGGTGAGCTTCTCATCGATCCCAACGCAGAGGATATCCATACATTCATTGAGCAGACCCTTACCGAGCGTATCGGCTCAGCAGGCAAGCGTCTTCATACAGGCAGAAGCCGTAACGACCAGGTTGCACTTGATGTAAGACTTTTTCTTCGTGAGCAGTGCGAAGAAACACTTGTGCTTGTTAAAAATCTTATCAAAGCTCTTGAAGAAAAAGGCGATGAATATGCCGATGCCATTATGCCCGGCTATACTCACCTTCAGCGTGCACAGCCCATAACCTTCAAGGCTCATCTTACCGCATACACCGAGATGCTTACCCGTGACCTCGGCAGAATTGAAGATGCAAAAAAGCGTATGAATTCTTCACCTCTCGGCAGCGGTGCACTCGCAGGCACAACATATCCTTATCTATTGT
>JAXJVE010000116.1:0-4426 GCA_036308705.1 Acutalibacteraceae bacterium | reverse complement strand
TTGTAGGTTCGTCAAGGAGCAATAAATCCGAACCGCTGAGAAGAAGCTTGCACATACTGAGTTTTGACCTCTGACCGCCGCTGAGCTTATCACAGGTTAAATAAAAATCATCCTCGCTGAAACCCAGACCGATAAGAGCTGAACGGGTGCGGCTTTTGTAGGTAAGCCCTTCCTGTTCCTGAAACTGCTCGTTAAGGCGGTTCTGCATTTCGATAAGCTCATCTCTGCCGCCTTCATCGGCATCAATAGCTGCCGCAATATCTTCAAGCTCACGCTCGATAGCCATAAGCGGTTCAAATACGCTGAGTGCCTCATCGTATACCGTTTTTACCGAGCCGTGACAGGCGTGCTGTTCAAGATAGCCTACCTTAACATTTCTGCCGACAAATGCACCGCCTTCGGTTGGTTCAATTTCGCCCGTAATAACCTTAAAAAGCGTGGTTTTACCTGTTCCGTTTGCGCCGATGAGACCAACAAAATCACCGGAATTGACATCAAACGAAACATTTTCAAACAGCACTTTGCCGCCGAAATCAACTTTTAAATTCTGTACGCTGACTATAGCCATTTTATATCCTTAAATTCTTGTTTCTATTATTTCAAATTTGCCTGAGAGTTTGTATTCACCTGCGTTTGCGGGGATGAATATGCTGTTGCCCTTTTTGATATCAAGTGTTTCGTTGCAACATTCAAGTGTACCTTCGCCTGACATTATGAGAAGCGATACGAATGAGTCGCTCTCTGCAACGCCCGAAAAATCGCCGTTTGTTTCAAGCTTCCATACCTTGAAGAGGGGGCAGTCTGCAAGAAGTCTGCGTTCATCCGTATCAAGAGCGGGGTTTGAAAAATCGGGCTGAGAATATTTCTCAAGCTTTGTAACAGCCGCACCGTCTTCAACGTGAAGCTCACGGGGTTTTCCGTCTGCACCTTTGCGGTTATAATCGTAGATTCTGTATGTTGTGTTTGAGCTTTCCTGAACTTCGGCAAGTAAAATGCCTTTACAGATAGCGTGAAGCGTACCCGAATCAATAAAGAAGAAATCGCCCTTCTTAACCTTCACATTTTCAACATAATCGGTGAGAGTGTTGTTTTCGATAGCGGTTTTGAATTCCTCGGGTGAAATCTTATCCTTAAAGCCGAGGATGAGGCTTGCATCTTCTTCGCAGTCAATGATATACCAGCATTCGGTTTTGCTCTGACCCTTGCCTGTAAGTGCACAGTATTCCTTTGTAGGGTGAACCTGAACGGAAAGATTATCCATCGCATCAATGAATTTTATAAGAATGGGGAAATCTTCAAATCTTTCTGCATTCTTTCCGCAAAGAGCGGGGTTTTCTTTTATAACATCGGCAAATGATTTGCCCGCAAATGTGCCGTTTTCAACGCTGCTTGAACCCGCTTCGTGGCAAGAGAGCATCCAGCCTTCAGCGGCATTGTTTTTTTCGGTTTTAACGCCGTATTCATCAATAAGTTTTCTGCCGCCCCAGATTGTTTCCGAAACAAAGGGGAGCAGTTTTATGGGATACAAATTCATATTTATTCCTCCGCATATATTTTTACAGATTAATTCTATCATATTTGTCCAATAATTGCTATAGAATATTTACAGGAGGATTGAAAATATGGAAAAAAATTTAAGTTCTGCAAAGATTTTTTACTATGAAGTGATAAGAAAACCCGTAAAACCTGCTCAGGATACAGTTTTGATTCAGCTGAGAGATACTTCTCAACGCCTCGCAAGTGCATACAGCCGATTTGAAAACGAGAGCGACGAAGATTTGCTTGATTCTATTATCTATGAAATAAAGTCACTTAAATCGCTTTATCGCTATCTTTTAAAACTTGCAAAAGAAAAGGGGATTGAGAGCGATGATATTGCGATTTACAGCAGGGAGGTTATATGAGCGTATTTCTGATAACGGCGGCAATTGTTGCCGTGATATGTGTGATATGGTGGACGGTAAAAAGCGAAAAGGGTGCAACAAGTTTTATGATTTCCGCACTTCAGGGAATAGCCGCAATGTGTGCCGTAAACCTGACAGGTCTTTTTACAGGCGTTACCCTTGCCGTTAACTGGTATACAATTTCATCTTTTATTGTGCTCGGATTACCGGGTGTTATCGGTGCACTTGTACTTAAACTGATAATAAAATAGGAGCGTCAGCCGACGCTCCTTATTTTTATACATTATATATTTTTGTTCCGCACAGTTGCGTTGTTTTGATATCACCGAGTATTATCTCAGCCTGAGCACCTTCGGGTATTTCAATTTCAACCGTATATCCGCTGTTGATTTTATTCCATTCGCATCTGAAAAGACCGAGCGGCGTTTTTACTGATGTTTTTGCAAATTCAAGCCCGCATTCAAGAATCGGTGCAACGGTAAAATTACGCCAGCCGTTTCTGATATTTTTTATGCCTGCAATATGAGTATAGAAAAATTCATCGTATGTGGCAAGAAAATAGTGGTCTTTTGAGCGTGTTGCCTTCTCCCAGCTTTCCCAGGCGGAATCCGAGCCGTTTTCAATCCAATAGCCCCAGCTCGGATAAGTTTTTTGCATAAGAACTTTGAATGCGATATCTGAATACCCGTTGTCACACAATACGGGCAAAACAAATTTAGTGCCCGTGCAGCCTGTATCAAGGTGATAATCGCGGCTTATAAAGTCATTTGCAAGATTTTCTGCAACTGTTTTTTTGTGTTCATCGGGGCAAAGACCGAATGCAAGGGGCAAAAGGTTTGATGTCTGCCTGTATTTTGTGCGTGAGCCGAGCTGATTCCAGAAAGAAGTTTCATATATGCCTTTTTCTGCGTTATAGAATTTTTCGTTGAACGCCTTATAAATATTATTTGAAGCGGATTTATATTCTGCAATATCTTCGGGTTTACCAAGCTTTTCTGCAATATAAATCATAGATTCAAGCATTGCGTAAACAAAAGCCGTACAGCAGATTTCAGCACCTTCCGAGGAATTATTCTGAACATCTCCGTTCTCTTCACAGGAGGGTGCAATCCAGTCGCAAAGAGCTCTTACGCCCCATGTCCAGCCGAGAGATTCAATTTCGTCAACATTCAGCTTGGTATATTCTTTTAAATCAGGGTAGAGTTTTTCGGCAAATTCGGTTTCGCCGTAATAATCAATAAGAGCCTGAACACCAAAAACGAATATCGAACACCATACGGGCGAATTTTCGGGTTTGTGGGCGGCAACGGGAACAAGCACGGGCATACTGCCAAAATCGTGCAGACAGTCCGTCATAATACCGATGAAATTCTGAAGATATGTATTCATGTCAAAATTCATCATCATCGTCTGAAGTGCACAGTTTGCATCGCCGAGCCAACCGTTTTTCTCCCACACGGGCGTATCCGTGGGTTTGCTCTGAAAGTTATTGAGCAGAGTGTTTCGCATAAGGCGGTGAAGTTTGTTGAGCATTTCGTCAGAACAGGTAAAATCGGAGATTATTTCAACATCATTTGCAATTCTGTAAATCACAACATCATCTGCGGTAAGATTTTCAACACCGTCAACCTGAATATATTTAAATCCTTTATAGCTGAATTTGGGCTCATATTCAAAAACATTACCATTACTTATAAAGCAATCCTGCTGAATATAATCGTTGGGGAACCAGTTGCCGTCACGGCCTTCGCCTTTGCCGATTTTAACAACCTGACCGTCGGGGCTGAGATATTCGTTATATCTTACGGTAACTTTTTCATCTTCGGGAGCATTGATTTTTATTTTTGCCCAACCTGTTACCATCTCAGGTGATTCAACAATAAAACTTTTATCGGCTCTTTTGGTGATGCTCAACGGTCTGAATTCGTTGATACGCCTCATCGGTGCGAACGATTGGGGTTTGAGTTTACCCTGAGGTGCATCGCTTAAAAGAGCGTTCTGCCATTTATATTCCGTACGCCTTGCATCATAAGTTTCGCCGTAATAAATGCTGTTTGCCGTTACGGGGCTGTCAAGGGTAACAAGCCAATCCGTATCGGTTGAAACGGTTTCACACGAGCCGTCAGCGTATGTTATATCAATATCCGCAATCAGCTTTGGGGCTGACCTCCAGGGGGCAATCTGCCATTGCCAGGTAGCTACCGTTTCGTTAAAAAAGCTGTTGCCGAGCTCAACTGTAATAATATTTCCGCCTTTTTCAAGAAACTCTTTAATATCAAAAACTCTGTAAAGTACGGTTTGCGTATACTGAGTATGGGGAGGATTGAGCACGCTGTTGTCGGGCAATGTGCCGTTGATTTTAAGCTCATAAAGGCCCAGACCGCAGATGCAGATTTCAGCTTTTTCAATATCTTTTGAAATGTTTATTTCTTTTTTGAAAATACTTCAAAAACTTTTCACTCTGAAAACACGAATGATACTTCGTAAGAATTCCAACAAAAAATAAATTCTTAACAATATCT
>JAXJVE010000115.1:0-12311 GCA_036308705.1 Acutalibacteraceae bacterium | reverse complement strand
CGCCAGCACCATACATTCTGAATGCAACGGGATAGTTTTCTTCCATATCTTTTTTGAATTCATTCCAACAGTTATTTTCGATATAGTTGAAATACGGCTCAGCTTTGCCCTGCACCGTATATCCTGATTTGAGAGCGGAATTATCAGCTGTTTCATTCGCCATAATGGCAAAATCCAGAAGTTTATTGAGGTCTTTCTGCATAGTCTGCGGTCCTTTTTCTGTTACAAAATATTTTCCGTCTTCATTTGAAATATAATAAGGTTTGCTGACGAGAAGATCCATAACCTTTTTGAGCCACGGTCTTTCTTCTCCCATTTCGTTATATTGCTTTTTACCTCTGAAAACCAACGGGCAGGCAATAACTCGGGAGCTGAGCGGAAGACTGAAATCCACAAGCAGTTTTTCTTCGTCAACTGTTTTCAGATATGTAAACCCTTCAAGCACACAGCGGAGCATAGTTTCTGTGCTGTCGGGTTTCTTAAGTTCAAGGATATAAAGCGTTTTGCCGTCATAAGAAAGCAAGTCGATTTTGCCTGCGCCTTCATCCTCACGGCTGTTTTTCAAAGGTGTCTGATAATCAATCATTTCACCGATGAAATCAAAACGTTTCTGATTGAAAAGCTTAACGGCAATCTGTTCTTCTTCTCTTGAATTGCTCGGCATACGCTCTCCCGTATGGCTTTTGGTTTTGTAGGTTTCTTCTCTTGTGATTTTTTTGATACCGCCAACGAATTCCGTTAAGTGATTACAAATAAATTCTGCAACGATTTCGTTATAGAGTTCATTTGTATCGGTTGTTTTACCGCGGTAATTGATGACTTCCGCTTTATAAAATGTTGACGGATTCGCCATCTCATCTTCACATCTTTTAATAATTTCCTGTCTTGTGTAGCCCATTTGAGTCACCTCATATTAAATATAGCACAGTTTGAATATTTTTCAATTATTTTTCGTGCAACAATATTAAAACACAACAGATGTCCCGAAAATAACCCATATAATATTGCATAATGGTGTCAATGATGATAAAATAAACACGAGGTGACTGTTATGAACTCAATGCAACCTAAAAAATTACTCATTATCAACATTCTTGATATTCTCAAAAAGTATTCAGATAAAGATAACCCTTTAAGTCAAAAAAAGATTGCAGAAATCCTTGAAAGAAAATATCAAATGAAGGCTGACCGCAAAGCAATTAAACGCAATCTGATGAATCTGATCGAATTCGGTTATGAAATCGAATACAAAAAATCTATAAAAATGATTGAAATTATAAATGAAGACGGCGAAAAAGAGCTTGTTGAAAGTGAAATTCTTTCTGACTTTTATCTTATCCGAGACTTCGAAGATTCTGAGCTGCGTTTACTGATTGACAGCCTTCTTTTTTCAAAACATATACCCTATTCGCAGTGCAAAGATCTTATTATGAAAATCGAAAGACTTTCAAGTAAGCATTTCGAATCAAAAATGCGTCACGTCTGCAATATGCCCGAGAATATGCCGCAGAATAAAGAACTTTTCCTGACCATTGAAATTCTTGACGAGGCAATTGATACAGGCAAACAGGTGGCTTTCAAGTATAACGATATGGGCACGGATAAAAAACAGTATCCACGCAAAAACAGCGACGGTGCGGTGAGGGAATATATCGTTAATCCCTATCAGATGGTTGCCACAAACGGCAGATATTATCTTGTCTGCAATTATGACAAGTACAACAACGTATCAAATTACCGCCTTGACAGAATAACGGATATCCGTTTGCTTGAAACGCCCGTAAAGCCGATGAAAAAGGTTGAGGGACTTGAACACGGACTTGATTTGTCGAAACATATGGCGGAGCATATTTATATGTTTGCGGACAAAACCGAAAAGGTCACATTCCGCGCAACAAAAGGCATCGTTTCGGAAATTATCGACTGGTTCGGCAAGGACGTTAAATTCAGCGACGAAACCGATGATGAAGTTACGGCAGAAGTCAGAGTCAGCAAAATGGCAATGAAATTCTGGGCGATGCAGTACGGCGAATATGTAACTGTCACATCCCCCGAAAGCCTTGTGAATGATATAAAAAATGCCCTGCAAAAAGCGGTGGAGAAATATAATTAAAGGAGAGTTAATATGGAAGTTTGGAGACTGCACACAAAAGATGACGATTTATTAAATTATTGCTATGAGAATAACGTTGCTGCTATGGGATGGTCTTTTTTTAATGAAGAAAACATTTCTGTAGAGGAACGATTGAGCGTTAAAAAATTCGATGATTATTGTAAACTTGCAGACAGAAAAAGACCTGATTCTTCACAACCTTTTTATAAAGCATACGGAAGCGTTAAAAGACTTGCAAAGCAAGTAACTGTAGGCGATATTGTCTGGATGAGAAGTCGTAACGGCATATATTACATAGGCAGAGTATGCGAAGGCTCTGACTGGACTTTCAACAATGATGCATACAGTTTGGATGCGTGTAATCAGAGAACTCATATTAAATGGAAAAAACTCGAGGACGAGGGCGATGAAAGTTGCGTTCCTGGTGCTGTAACAACCGCATTTATTAAAGGTTCCACATTCCAAAGAATAAACAAAGACGGCGTTGCTGCATACAGTGGGTTGCTTTATGATGAGCTTGCAAAAACAAATTTCTATTCAGATATAAAAGTCGAATTTAATGAAGATAGTTTTTATTCGTTGCTTTCGCCATCCGACTGCGAAGATTTATTATATTCGTGGCTTTACAGTGAATATGGATATATCTGTATTCCCTCGAGCAATAAAACAAGTACCCCGAATTATGAGTGCGTTCTTTTAGACCCTAAAAATGGAGAAAGAATTTTCATTCAGGTCAAAAAAGGTGATGATTCTGATATTAACAAGGTTGACGCCAACAATTATAAAGATCTTAAAGGAAAAATCTATTTTTTAAAAACAAAAGGAAAGGTTTTAAATATTGAAAACTATTCAGACAGAATGAAAGAAACCGACAGCACAAAGCTTTTTGAATTTGCCTGTTCAGAAGAGGCAAAAAATATAATTGCTCCCAACATTAGAAAATGGGTTAAGTTTATGTGCAATGAAACCAACAAAAAGATAGAGTCAGTAAACAAAGGTATAATTTTTGATACTAACAAAAGTTATAGCGCTGTCGGTGAAAAAGAAATGTTTGAAAACAATCAAATCATAGCTTGGGGCAAAGCAAGTAAATATATTGATTCTTTCAATCTAAATGATTATGTCTTGTATTATTCCAAAGGTAAAGGAATTGTGGCGATAGGTAAAATCACAACACTTCCACATGGAGATGACAGCAAAAATTTCTGTAACGTTGAAATGCTCGTACCCCCTCGGGATTATGAAAACACAAATTGCTTCATTACTGCAAGTGAACTCAAAAACGAACTTAACAAAAGCTTTTATTTTGCGTCAACAAGAAAAGCTCCATTCATTTCACCAGACGAAGTTGAAAAGCTTATTACATTATTGAGAAAAAAGCAAAAATAATTATTCATTGTAAGGAAAAAATGTATGACCATTTCTCGTTTCTACGAACCGCACACACAGTTTTATGATATCGCTTTGAGAGAAATCAAGGCAGGCTGTAAGCAATCGCATTGGATGTGGTATATATTCCCCCAGCTGAAATCTTTGGGATACAGCCATAATGCTATTTTCTACGGACTTGAAAACACTGAAGAAGCAAGAGAATTTTACAATGATGCTTATCTCGGCGGGAATCTCAGAGAAATCTGCCGTGCACTTCTTGAATGCGAATCAAACGATGCTCTTGAGGTAATGGGTTATCCTGATAATCTCAAACTGTGTTCAAGCATGACTTTGTTTTATCACGCCACCAAAGACGAACTTTTTGCAAATGTATTGCAGAAGTTTTACGGCGGTAAACAAGACGAATTAACGCTCAATCAAATCACATAAAATTAATGCCCATTCTTGAAAAAGAGTGGGTATTTTTCATCCCATCAGCAACGGAGATGCACCGATTTTAACCCACCGTTAATGGTATAAATTAAGTACACCAAAAACAAACGGAGGTTAAAACAATGAGTGAATTTGACAGAATCATAGGTTATGAAAAGGTAAAGAACGAGCTGATGCAGATTTGCGATATGCTCAAGAATCCCGAGCTTTATGCAAAGCTCGGCGCAAAGATGTCCCACGGTCTTTTGATAGACGGCGAACCCGGTCTGGGTAAAAGCCTCATGGCTAAATGCCTTATGAAAGAATGCGGCAGAAATTCGTATATCATCAGAAGAAACAAACCCAACGGTGATTTCATAAATGAATTGCGTGAGGTTTTCGCAACTGCCGCCGAAAATGCACCGTCCGTTATTCTGCTTGACGATATGGACAAGTTTGCAGCGGAAAAACGCAACGATGAAGAATATATTGCCGTTCAGGCTTGCATTGACGAAGTGAAAGATAAATCGGTTTACGTTATTGCAACTGCCAATGATTTGTATAATATCCCCGACTCACTGATCAGAAGCGGCAGATTTGACAGAAAAATCACCGTTGAAGCACCCGAAGGTGATGAGGCAATAAAAATCATCGAGCATTATCTTTCAACCAAAATCATAGCCGACGACCTCAATATTATTGATATTTCCAAAATGCTCAAAAGCTGTTCCTGCGCCGATCTTGAAACTGTTATCAATGAGGCGGCGATTCTTGCGGCATACGAGCGTTGCGACAGGATTAATATGAAGCACATCGTTGAATCGATTATGATAAACAACTATTGCGTTGAAAAAATGACGGGTACCGTTGATTCTCAGAAACTCGAAAGAATTGCGTGCCATGAAGCGGGTCACACCGTTGCCTATGAGCTTATGCACAAGGGCGGAATCGGAATGGCTTGTATAAACTACGGCAATAAAGGCATTAACGGTTTTGTTGTCAAATATACAGACTGTTCAAGCGAAGAACATATTATGATGACTCTTGCAGGCAGAGCGGCAGTGGATCTTATATACGGAGAAATAGATGACGGTTGTTCGGATGACCTTAATCGAGCAATCCGTTCGATCAAGGCGCGTGTTTGCGACAAAGGAATGAACGGTCTGCGTCTTCTGGGAATCAATCACGCAAGAGGAGAAAAATCTGAAAGTCAGATGTCACAGCAGGAAGGCGTGATATATGCCGAAGTGGAACGATATTATGAGAAAACCAAAAAGCTCCTTGCCGCCAACAAAGGTTTTCTTATAGCTGTTACAAATGCTCTTATCAAAAAGAACATTCTTCTGAGCTCGGATATCGAAAAAATCCGAGAGAAAAAAGTTCAGGGGTGATATTATGTCCGTAAAAATCATCAAAACAATCCGTGTTGATATCAAATCCTGCAGGAGCTTCTGCATAACTGAAAAATCGCTTTGTATAATCTGCCGTGACGGTAAATTCGGCATTGCCGAAAAGCATGAAAACGGAAAACTGACCGTTATAATCAACTGTGAATATGATTACATCGACACTTTCTGCGCCGAAAACGGTTTCACGAATATGATTGCTGTTCTGCGTGGAGACAAGTGGGGACTGTATGCTTTCAGGTGGACTGTCAGCTCAAAAAGTGACAAAATCGATTGTGAAAAGGTTGCTGATTGTGAGTACGATACGATAACGATTCATCAGAAACAGAAAGTCGCTTTTCTGATGAATGAAACGGGAAACAGATATTATAATCTATGGTCGGGCAAGCTGTCAGGCTATTGCGGATACAGTATTTCGGAGGATGGAAGTTTGCTGGAATGCTGTTCGGACGGTATGCAAAGATGGATTGATATTGTAACAGATACTGTCATATATGCCAGACCGACAAGCCGTTACGTTATCGGTGAAAGAATCTGCAATGATATATATAAGTTTGATGTTTATTACGATAAAGATGCGGAATGGGGAGACCCCGATTGGCACGAAACATCCGACATCGTTTATTTTGACCGTTATTCAAAAACGTCACACGTTGCATTTGACATCAGGGGCGTAAAGCTTCAGACAGAAGGCTTTGCAGATTACAGCAAGCGGTATGACGTGCATTTCAAGAAAGAAAATGAATCCTTTCACATCAGCGATTCGGATTATGAATGGGATTTCGGCAAGTTCTTTGAAATCGCGGAAGAAATTGAATACACATAAAATAACAGCAGCCGCTTATTAATAAGCGGCTGTTTTATTCATCCGACAAGCAGAGAAGTTGTTTTCAGGCGAATTTTGATGTTATTGTTTATCAGACAAGGAGATTAGTACCGACATATTTTATTGTATAACAAACGGTATTTCATTTTCCTTTGCATATTGCTCGGCATAACTGCCAGGTGTCGTAAAGATAGTTTTGTTTTTGCCAAATGCCCGTTTATCTATATTTGTAACACCGTCGGAAACGGTAATGCTTGTAAGCTTTTTGCATCCTATAAACGCATGAGCTTCAACACTTGGAATATCTGAGGAAATGTACGGATAACTTGAGGATGTTTCGCGACCCTCAAATGCATTTTTTTCAATACATATAATATTATTGGGAATTTTTACGCTCGTGAGTGCTTTGCAATCAGCAAATGCATATCTTTTAATGAACATTACACTGTCAGGAATCGTAATACTTGTAAGCTTTTTGCATCCGCCAAACGCATGATAGCTTATGCTTGTTAAACTGTCAGGAATATTGATTCTTTTCAGATTTGAACAAAAGGCAAAAGCAAAGTTTCCAAGGCTTGTAACATTATCGGAAACAGTTACATCTGTAAGAGATGAACAATTTGCAAACGCACCATTACTAATAATTTCAACAGTATCAGGAATCACGATGTTTTTCAGCTTTGTGCAATTGTTGAACGCTTCAACCTCAATGCTTTTTACACCGTACGGAATTGTTATATCCGTAAGTGTCTCACAGTTTTGAAACGCCCTGCATCCGATACATATGATATAATCTGGTATGTCGGAGTTATGACAACCTGTTATTACTGTTTTTGTTGCCGTTTCAATCAAACAATTACCGTCAGAATGATAGCGTTGATTGTTTTTCGAAACGGTTATCTGTTCAAGTCCTGAACAGTCTAAAAATGCACAAAAACCAATATCCGTCACACTTGAAGGAATTGTAATGCTCATAAGGCCGCTACAATCGATAAACGCCTTGGCATCTATTTTCGTAACACCCTCGGGGATTCTGATGTTCATTGAACTTTCACAACTGTCAAAGGAATAACTTGCAATTCTTTTGACATGGTCCGGAATCACAGAAGATACACAGCCTATGAGCAAGGTGTTGGTTTCTGTGTCAATTAAACAGTTGCCGTCAGAATGAAATCGCATATTGTTTTTTGAAACCGATAAGTTTGTTATGTTATTACATCTTGAAAATATGCCGCAACCGATATGAGTAATACTTGCAGGGAAAACTACACTCCTCAGGTTTTGACAATTATCAAATGCCATTGCGCCAATTTCCGTAACACCCTCGGGAATCACAATGTGGGAAATGCCGCTACATCCGGAAAAAGCCCAATCGCTGATTCCGATTAAACCTTTGGGAAATGTAACGGCGGTAATGTCGGTGCGCCCTTCAAATACCCGTTGAGCAATTCGGGTAACTCCGGCAGGGATAGTAACATTCCCTCCGTCACCGTTATATTTTTCAAGTATGCCATGTTCAATGATAAAATCACAGATTTCCATATAAAACCTCCTATTGTATGTTTCTTGATTTTATAATTGAATTATAGACCGATATGTGTGACAAAAACAGGACATCATAAAAGCGAGGTGAATTTCACCTCGCTTTTATTTTTCTAAATTGAATGATACTTTGTTGCCTCATATCAACGTAATAAACATAACTATATCCTTGTGGCTATGAACCGATGAAAGGCTAAAACCGTTGATATGTAAGGGTTTCAGTCAAGTCTTTTCTCTAAATTTAACATTGCAGAAATGTAGTTTTCTGACTGTGTCAATGTTGTAAAGTCAGGGTCTGTTTTATGGGTTGATATGGTTAAATTATTAGTATATGTTTACAAACGTAAAATATTCATACTGCTCTGCTGACAAATATTCTCGACTTTTAGTTTGAAAAAATTACAATAAGTTTTACAATTAACGGAACTGATTTTGTGAAATAAGTCCGTTTTAACGGACTGTGACTATGTTAGACTATAGTCATAACAAGGGAGCTGGCATTGAGAATGTCAAAATGTGTGTGATCGGTAAATATGTGCGTGTGTGTGAGGGAGATGAATTGAATTGTTAAAAACAGAAATCACAAAAGAAGAGTACAAAGTTTTGGCTGAGTATTTTGCCGAGTATCATCCTGGTATAAAAGTAAATTTAATTGTTTGTGATGATAACCTTGAAAAGCTTGGATTTTGCAAATCTGCTCCTTGTATAGTTTCTATGGATCTGGATTTTGAAAAAGCCGATGAAATAATGGATCAACTGATTGATTTTGAAATTGAAGCTTGTTACGACCACACATATCCCAAGGATAATTTTTACATAAGCAGATATGAAAAATACGGATGGATATATGATCTGATATTTTACCTGATAAATTATCGCAGTATGGAAAGAGGTTAGTATCGTGAGAAAACTTGATTATTTTTGGCGTTCTAATGAAAATTGGTATCATCTTAATGGCAACGGTGTTTTTGTCTTAAATGATGATGCCCCTGAGGAAGCAAAAGAAAGCTACGAGAACTATTTAAGACAAAAAGGTATTGATCCCGAAAAGAAAAAATTAAAGTGAAGTCGGAATTTTAATGAAAGAGGATGAAGTTATGGAAAATATGTTTATCACAATCACAGGCGTTAACCACTATTTCGGTATGAAGCCATTCAAAATCGGTAAAGTTTTTAAAATCGTCAAAGAAGACGACAACGACTATGACGAAGAGGCGATTCGTGCGGAATTGCCGATGATTGACACAATCGGCTACGTTGCCAACAGTGCAAACACCGTTTTTGCGGGTACAGTCAGCGCAGGCAGACTCTATGACAAAATTGACGATTATGCCTATGCACAGACAATGTTTATTACTCATTCAAGTGTTATCGCTCTTGTGCTTTCGCCTGATATGGTTGAGGGTGACGAAGATACTCCGCCTGTCAAGGAAACGGAATCAAAAGATTCGGGCAAAACAAAAAATAAGATAGGATTTTAGAGGTTCTGGATATGTAGATATTTGTATTATTATTGGGTTTATTGGCTTTTTACAAAGCGTGGACAAAAGGGTTGTGATCAATATTTTCTGCAGACAGCCACGTCCAAGAACCTGGGTTGAAACAATACAAAAGCTGTGCTAAAATAAAAGCATAAAATCTTCGGAGGTACAAAATGAAATTTCTGCATTTATCCGACCTGCATATCGGTAAGAGAGTCAATGAATTCTCAATGCTTGAAGATCAGGAATATATACTCACTAAAATAATCAACATAGTTGATGAGGAAAAACCCGATGCTGTTGTTATCGCAGGCGATGTTTACGATAAATCCGTGCCGTCAGCAGAGGCTGTTCAGCTCTTTGACGATTTTCTCTGCAGACTTGCCCAAAGAAAATTGCAGGTTTTCGTTATCAGCGGCAACCACGATTCCGCAGAGAGAATGGCTTTCGGTGGCAGACTTATGGATATCAGCGGCGTACATATGTCGCCTGTGTATAACGGAAACGTTGAAGCAATCAGCCTTGACGATGAATTCGGCAGGGTCAATTTCTTTATGCTTCCGTTTGTGAAACCTGCCAATGTGCGCAGATTTTTTGAGGATTCAGTAGTTGAAAGTTACACCGATGCAATTCGCGTTGCGGTTGAGAATATGAATATCAATTCCAATGAGCGCAATGTTATTGTTACCCATCAGTTTGTGACGGGTGCGGAGAAATGCGAATCGGAAGAAATCTCCGTCGGCGGTTCGGATAACGTTGACGTAAGTGCGTTTGATGCTTTTGATTATGTTGCACTCGGTCACATTCACGGTCCGCAGAATATCGGCAGCAAAAGAGTAAGATATTGTGGAACTCCTCTTAAATATTCATTTTCTGAAGCAAAGCATAAGAAATCCGTAACCGTTGTTGAAATGGGCGGAAAAGACAGCCTTGAAGTCCGCACAGTTGCCCTTGAGCCCAAGCGTGATATGCGTGAAATCAAGGGTACATATGCAGAAATAACCCTCAAAGATAATTATATTAACACCAACACAGATGACTATATGCACATCACCCTCACCGATGAAGAAGACATCCCCGATGCCATCGGCAAACTGCGTGTTATCTATCCCAATCTTATGAAGCTGGATTATGATAACAAACGCACCCGCAGCTCCGCAAAGCTTGATATTATTGAGAATATTGAGCAGAGATCGCCACTTGATTTGTTCTCGGAATTTTATAAAAATCAGAATAATCAGCCGATGACAGATGAACAGACGGATTTTGTAAGAACACTTATCGAAGACATCTGGGAGGGTAACAAATGAGACCGATAAAACTTGTTATGTCCGCTTTCGGACCCTATGCAGGCAGAACGGAAGTTGATTTTGAGAAACTCGGCACAAACGGACTTTATCTTATTACGGGCGATACGGGCGCAGGAAAAACAACGATATTCGATGCCATTGCATACGCACTTTACGGTGAAGCAAGCGGAGATTTAAGAGATTCTTCAATGCTCCGTTCAAAGTATGCCGAACTTGATACTCCCACGGAAGTTGAGCTTGTTTTTGCCTATGACGGCAAGGAATATACTGTTAAAAGAAACCCCGAATATGAGCGTAAAGCAAAGAAAGGCGACGGCGTAACCGTTCAGAAAGCCGAAGCAGAGCTTCATTATCCGGACGGTAGAGTTGTCACCAAAATCAAGGATGTCAACACGGCAATTGTTGATATTATGGGTGTTGACCGCAATCAGTTTTCGCAGATTGCAATGATTGCACAGGGTGATTTCAGAAAGCTGCTTGTTGCCGACACAAAAGAGCGTCAGGAAATTTTCAGAAAGATATTCAAAACGGACTATTACCGCATTCTTCAGGATAAAATCAAAAGCGAATATTCAGCAGTCAAAAATGAATATGAAGCTGCTGAAAGAAGCGTGAAGCAATATATTTCGGGCATTCTGTGCGCCGAAAACGATGTTCTGAGCATTGAAGCAACCAAGGCAAGAAACGGAGAAATGACTGTTGAGGATGTTGTTGAGCTTATCAATAAAATCCTTGAAAACGACAAGAAATCCGAATCCGTAACAACTGAAAAGATAAGCAGAATCGAAAAAGAACTTGAAATAGTTGCAGGCATTCTTGCAAAGGCTGAAGAATTTAAAAAAGCGGAAACAGAGCTTGAAAATTCAAATAAAACTTATTCGGAATTAACCGTATCTTTTGAGGAAATCAAAAAGAATCTTGAAGCTGAAAAAGCAAAGAAACCTGAACAGGAAAATATTTCAAAGCAGATTGCTTTTATAGAAGCGGAACTTCCGAAATACGATGAACTTGACGTAAAAAAATCCGAGTCAAAGAAGCTTGCAAATCAGCTTCAGACCTGCAATAAAACCCTTGAAAGCTATGTGAACGCACAAAAGGATATTGTGGCGGAAATCGAGAAAATGAAGTCTGAACAGAAGGCTCTCGAAAATTCAGGTGCGAATATTGAAAAGCTTGCCCGTGAAAAAGAGCAAGCTGAAAACTATAAATCCGCACTTGAAGACCTCGTCAGAAAAATCTCTGCTCTTGAAGATATAACAGAAAGATATAAGCAGGCAAAGAAGACGTATCTTGACGCTTCGGATAAAGCTGAATCCGCAAAAAGCCTTTATGAAATGAACTACCGTGCATTTCTTAACGAGCAGGCAGGCATTCTTGCGGAGGATTTAGCCGACGGTGCGGCTTGTCCTGTTTGCGGCTCAACAACTCATCCGAGGCTTGCCGTTAAATCTGTAACCGCACCCACCGAATCCGATGTGAACACATCAAAATCAGCATACGATAAAGACCGCAAATATGCAGAAGAACTCAGCAGACGTGCAGGTGAAATCAAAGGCCAGGTTAATGCCCAGACGGATACAGTACAAAAGATCATTTCAGACCTTCTGAATGGTTGTGAATCGGGAACTGCATATGAAACCGCAAAAAAAATTATTGCGGAAATCACCCTGAATCTCAAAGAAATCAATGATAAAATCACAGCTGAAGAAAAGAAAGCAAAACGCAAGGCACAGCTTGATGAAATCATCCCACGAGAAGAAAACAGAATCAAAAATGCGGATGAGATAATATCAAAATATCGTGAGGATATTTCGGCGCTTGCAGCTTCTG
>JAXJVE010000114.1:0-13295 GCA_036308705.1 Acutalibacteraceae bacterium | reverse complement strand
TTTGCACTTTGCGGAAAAACGATTGCATCGCTCCGCAGAAACGTTGTTACGGTAATTCTGCCCGTGCTTCGTGAACTCGGTTTTGAATGCAGCGAAAAGTATTCCAGAAATCTTATCGAAATATCCTATGGCGGAGTCAGAAACCGATTTTATCTTTTTGGCGGAAAGGATGAAGGCTCGGCGGCTCTCATTCAGGGTATGACACTTGCAGGGGTGCTTCTTGATGAGGTTACGCTTATGCCCCGTTCGTTTGTGGAACAGGCTCTCGCACGATGCTCGGTTGAAGGGTCAAAACTCTGGTTTAATTGCAACCCCGAACATCCGATGCACTGGTTTCACGAGGAATGGATAAAAAAGCGTGAAGAGAAAAATTGCTTTTATCTGCATTTCACGATGAGGGATAATCCGTCACTTACACCGTCTATTATCCGCAGATACGAGAAGCTCTATTCGGGTGCGTTCTACGAAAGATTTGTGCTCGGCAGATGGGTGGCGGCTCAGGGCTGTGTATATCCTATGTTTTCACACGAAAAACACATCATTAAACCTCCCGATAATTTTGAAAGATACTGCATTTCGTGTGACTACGGCACGGTCAATCCGTCATCCTTCGGTTTGTGGGGCAAAAACGGAGATAAATGGTACAGGATAAGAGAATATTATTTTAATTCCCGTACCGAGGGCAGACAGAAAACCGACAGCGAGCATTACGAAGCCTTGTGTGAGCTTGCGGAAGATTTGCCGATTGACTCTGTTGTGGTTGACCCGTCTGCGGCGAGTTTTATTGAGTGCATAAAGCGTGGCGGCAGATTCAGGGTTATCCCCGCAAAAAACGATGTTATTGACGGAATACGCAGAGTTTCGGACTGCCTGAAGGAGCAGAAAATTATGTTTTCACCCGAATGTAAGGATACCATAAAGGAATTCGGGCTTTACAGATGGGAAGAAAACTCAGCAAAAGATTCCGTCAGAAAAGAAAATGACCATGCAATGGATGATATCCGCTATTTTGTTTCAACCGTAATCGACGGACAGGATGACGGCGGATTTTTTGCCCTTGCGGTTGAAAGGAGAATGTGATGGGAATATTCAAAAACCGAAAAATTTCAAGGGTTTCGGCACCCGTAACGCAGAATTCAAACAAGCACCCCTTCGGAATTATTGACGGCTATGTGCCTCTGGCTATGCCTCAGCTGAAGCTCTATTATGCACTCAGGGAAGCTGTGCCCGTTATTGATGCGGCAATATTCAAGCTTGTTCGTCTTACAGGCGGTTTTACCGTTGAATGTGACGGTATGGCTCAGGCGGAACTCGATGAGTTTGTTCAGAGCGTGCCTGTAGGCGGTAACAGACAGGGGCTTTCGGCATTTGTTTCGAGCTATTTTGAACAGCTTCTCACTTGCGGCACGGCTATCGGTGAAATCGTTACCGATACCGACGGCGTGCCGAGAGCACTCTTTAATGCTCCGCTTGAAAATATTGAACTCAAACGCAACGAAAACGGTTTTGATATTGATATTTTCACCCGTAACGGTGCTGAAACAACAAAGGTTTCAAGGCCAGAAATGTGTCTTCTGAGTGTGCTTAACCCTGACCCCGGTGCTCTTACGGGCAATTCGATGCTCAAGGGTCTGCCGTTTGTCAGCTCGGTGCTTCTTAAAATCTTTGAGAGCATCGGTGCGAATTGGGAGAGGGTAGGCAATCTGCGTTTTGCGGTAACGTATAACCCCAAAAACGATGCGGTTGACAGAGCGTATGCAAAAGACAGGGCTCTTCAGGTTGCAAAAGAATGGGGCGAGGCGATGCAGAGCGGCTCGGAAGTGAGAGATTTTGTTGCAGTCGGCGATGTGCAGATAAAAGTTATCGGTGCCGATAACCAGATTCTTGACAGCGAGGTGCCTGTAAGACAGATGCTTGAACAGATTGTTGCAAAAACGGGTCTGCCTCCGTTTATGCTCGGACTTTCGTGGTCGAGCACGGAGAGAATGTCCTCTCAGCAAGCGGATGTGCTTACAAGTGAACTTGAGGCATACAGAAGAATTCTGACCCCCGTAATCAAAAAAATCTGCACGGCTTATCTTCGGAGCAGGGGCTATTCCTGCAACACTAAAGTTTTGTGGGATGATATCACTCTTCAGGATGAGGTTGAGCAGAGCAGAGCCGAGCTTTACAGAGCTCAGGCGGATAAAATCAGGAGAGGTGAATAATCACGGAAAAAGAAAAGAACATTCTGCCCGATGAAGAACTTGCTCTTATCGGACAGTTTGCAAGAAAAGAACTCAGCAGAGAAGACCTTTATACTTTTTCGCTTATTCTCTGCGACAACGAAATTGACAGGGATAACGAGAAATTTACGGTTTCTGCCCTGAATACCCTTGCGAAGCTTTTTGTGGGCAAAACGGGAATTTTTGATCACAATATGAAAGGCAAGGATCAGACGGCGAGAATTTATTTTGCCGAAGTTCTGACCGATGACACACGCAAAACCGCTGACGGTGAGGTGTATACATATATCAAAGCCAAGGCGTATATGGTCAGAACCGAAAAGAACAAAGACCTTATAACAGAGATTGATGCGGGTATCAAGAAAGAAACGAGCGTCGGTTGCTGTGTGAGGGATATAAGCTGCTCAATCTGCGGCAAAAACATCAAAACAGAGGGCTGTGAGCACCAGAAAGGCAAAACCTACGGCGGTAAATTCTGCTGTTATTTACTTTCAGAGCCTTCGGATGCTTACGAATGGTCTTTTGTTGCGGTGCCTGCCCAGAAGAATGCGGGTGTTATCAAATCTTTTGACCCCGACGGCGAAAATAAAAAGCTTGCCGAAATGGCAAAGGAATTCAAAGAGGAGCTTAAGGCGGATATTATCCGTTTTTCAGCTTCGGCAATTCCCGAAATGAAGCAGAACGCACTTGAGGAAATATGCGAAAGTCTTTCGCTCAAATCACTTCGTGAAATGCGTGATGCACTGCGTGAAAACGCACAGAAAAATCTGCCCGTCATCAGACAGCTTGATGTTAAGAAGGCGGATTCAAACAATGAAAATTCCGAGTATAAAATTTAAGGAGGAAATTTATGTCAGTATCATTCGGCGGTTTTAATGAAAATACCGCAACTTTTAAAGTAACAGAGGATATCGCAAAGAATTCAGCGGTTAAGATGAGCGAAAACAATACCGTTGCGGCTTGCTCAGGCGGTGAAGCTTTTATCGGCATTGCTCACAAGTGCGACGGCGGTTATGCGAGCGTACAGCTCAGCGGCACCGTAAAGGCAGAATACAGCGGCAGTGCACCCGCACTCGGTTTCACAAAGCTTGCGGGTGACGGCGATAAGGTGACTGCATCGGATAACGGCAGGGAATATCTTGTTGTTGCCGTTGATGAAACAGCAAATACTGTTACATTCATTATGTAAGGAGGAATTATAATGGCTAATTTTGACAATATCAAACTTGAAAAGGGTCTTTATGCTTCGGGTAACTTCACAAAGGCACTCGAAAGCATCGACCCCACAGAAAATTATAAGGGCACATCTCTTGAAGGACTTGACGCATATCAGCGTCAGCTCAAGCGTTTCGGCATTAAGGTAGGCGGTGCATCAAGCGACGTTGTTGATAAGTTTTTCAAGAACTCAGACAGTGCCGTGCTTTTCCCCGAATATATTTCAAGAGCTGTAAGACAGGGTCTTGAACAGGCGGATATTCTCTCGGATGTTGTGGCTTCAACAACCGTTATCGACGGTATGGATTACCGTTCCATCACTTCAATTCCCACAGAGGATGAGAAGGAACTCAAGGTTGTGAAGGAAGGTGCTTTCATCCCCGAAACAACCGTTCATACCAAGGAAAATCTTGTAAAGCTCAAGAAGAGAGGCAGAAGCCTTGTTGCTTCATACGAAGCTATCAGATTCCAGCGTCTTGATCTTTTCACCGTAACTCTCAGACAGATCGGTGCATATATTGCAAGAACTCTTCTCAAGGATGCCATCGACGTTATCGAAAACGGTGACGGCAACGATAATGCGGCAGAGGTTATCAACTGTGCACAGTCAGGCACACTTGCATATGCGGATCTCGTGAGCTTCTGGAACGGTTTTGACCCCTATGAGCTTAACACAATCATCGCTGACCCCGCAGTTATGGCACAGATGCTCAATATGGAGCAGTTCAGAGATGCGGCGGCAGGTCTTAACTTCCACGGCAAGGGCGAGATGATTACTCCTCTCGGCTCAAAGCTCCTCAAATCCTCAGCTGTCAGCGAAGGTACTCTCATCGGTCTTGATAAGAGTGCGGCACTTGAAATGGTCAAGGCAGGCGATATTATGACAGAATACGACAAGCTCATTGACCGTCAGCTTGAAAGAGCGGTTATCAGCTGTACTGCAGGTTTTGCAAAGATTTTTGACGGTGCATCAAAGGTGCTTGCCGTTTAACGGAGGGATTGCTTTGATTGACTGTCTGAGCATTCTTTCCGCATTGAGAGAATACTATTCCGTTCAGGGTACGGATGAGGAGCTTGCTCCTCTCTGTACTGCGGCGGCAAAAGAAATTATGCCGAGAATAAAAAACGGTGCGGAACATTCGGATATAAGACTTATAAATCTTGCGGCGGCTATGGTGAATCACCGCCTTTGTGTGAGAAGCATCCACTCCGATGAAGGCATAACATCATTCAAGGCGGGCGATGTTACAATCAGCATTTCGCCTGCGGCTCTTGTTGAGCAGGCTGAAAAAGAAAAGGCACAGGCAATGATGACGGCACTTCCGCTTCTTAAAAATGACGGCTTTTTCTTCGGGCAGGTGACGGTATGAATATTTCTTCTGTTTTTGAAAAATACGGCAGACCTGCTGCGTTTTCTTCAAAAAGCGGTGAAATACTCAGGGAAATGAAGGCGTTCATCAGCCCGCTCCGTTATAAAAACAAAATGTATCTCTACGGTGTCAACACTGAAATCGGTTATAATTCACAGGGACACTACCTTTATATTGGCCCTCCCGAGCCTGACCTTACTGCCGCTGAAGACGGGGAATATGTGACCTGTCTTGGCGAAAAATACAGAATTGACAGAGCAGAAAAGGTTTACAAAGGCAACGAAGTGTTTTATATATGGGCGATAATCAGGGTTATCGTTGAGATAGAATGAGAGGTGTATTATGAGTGAAATAAGTGCATTGCCCGCAAATATAGTTGCGTGGCTCAAAAGCCGCGAGGAACTCTCCGAAATAAGATTTCTTACGGAATTCCCTGCGGTTAAAAAAGCGGTTCCGCTCAGGCACACAACGGTTGCGGTAGGTATTGAAAGCATGGAAATCGTAGATTCGTTTGTTGAAAACGATGAGGGTGTGCTTGTTGAAAATGAATATTGCAGACAGGCAAAAATCAAACTCCGACTTTCTATTCACGCACCGTATTCATCGGGCGGTGAAGCGTGTCACGATGCTTTTACCGATATTATCGACTGCCTTACTTTTGATTCAGGTCTTGATATCCTTTATTCGGGCTGTGACGATATTGTTTCGGACAGGGATACCGATGCATTTGTGCTCGGTGCGTGGGCAATGGTGAACGCCTCTCTCTGCCCTGCGGCAACGTCAAGCCTTGATTTTCCTTCGTTTATAACAAAAGACCTGCTTTGCGGTTCACACATTCAGAACGGTGATATTCACCTTTCGTCCGAGCAGAAGCTGGCTCTTGATTCGCCTTTTTATGCAGGCTCTTATTTCGGTACAGGTCACGCGTCAAAAACAATAGATCTTGATTTTTCACCGAGCCTGCTTATCATTATCAGAGACGGTCTGCCTTTGATTGAAACGGATTTTGCGGCAAAGTGCAATTATACGCTTGCGGCGATAGGATTCAACGGCGTATCTACAATGGGCTTTGAGTTTCTGAACAAGGGGTTCAGGGTGATGAATTCATCAACCGAAGAATACAGCGGATGCTATCCCAATCTCAATGAACTCGGCAAAACATATCAGTTTATAGCGTTCAGATAAAAAAAAGCTGCCCCGTCATTTGGCGGGACAGCCTGAATTTTTTAGTGTTTAAAAAACGAAATAATTTTTCTTTTCAAAATATTCAATTAACCGATTATCAATATACACATTGGGGTTGCTTTGTTTGGCATGTATATATAACTCATAAAAAAGTTTGTTGTGATTTCTCATACACCAAGTAACGGATATTGCATAGGGAACATTTTTTGCTTTAACTTTAACTTTGTAAAATCCCAACAGAGGAATTTTTACTGATTCAAGAGATAAGATATCCTCGTATCTTATGGTGTAAGAACGAACTTTTTTATCAATTCTGAATGAATTGAATATTACGTGTTCATCCTTGAATTCTACAAAGCGGTTCATATATTCACCGATAAAAGGTGCCATCATAATAAGATATACGAAAGGTATCATAATATCGTTGTGTTTGAAAGTTAAGCCGTGCACAATAAATTTTATACCTAACATCGACAGGAATACAATGCAAAAAAACGAAAGCTTGCTGTATTTGAACTTTTTCATAAATCACACCTCGAAAATAAATAACAGTTTTGTAAAACTGTTGTTTACTTTCTCATTGCCGCAAGGTCACGGTAGTTGATAAGCTTGATGCCGTGAGCTTCGATATGCTGCTTTGTTTTGGGATCGCTCATAATCTGATATTCCCATACTCTTCTCTGCCATGCACCTGTTGTACCCTTGAGGTCATCGGTTTCAAGCGAGGGATGAAGGTAGGTTTCGGTTATGCCGTTGGGGATGTTTGCATAGAGGTCATAGAGATATTCTTTGAAATTCTCGTAGCTTTCATCCTGAGGGCCGCCCCATTCGTTGGGGATAAGATAATCGGGGATTGCAACGCCCTGAGCGTTTGCAAATGCAATGATTTTGCCGAATACCATTTCAATGAGGCTCTTGTCAACGTTGATTTCGAGCATTGAGTTGCTCATCATTGCATCGGTAACGTTGCCGGGAAGGCGGAAGGGAAGACCGTATTCACCTGCGATTGAAAGAGTTGACTGAAGAAGCTCAAATCTGCCTGTTTCAATGCCGTAGAGTGAGCCCATGTGGTTATCAAGATGTGAAGGATTAACAAGGCCGAGTTTTTTGCAGCGTTCAATCTGTGCCCTGATTTCAGCTTCAACTTCATCAATATCAACATTCTGTTCAACCTGATCGCTTTCGTGCCACATAAAGCCTTCTTCGTCACGGAGTGAATCTGTATTGCTTGAATTTACGGGTGCCCAGCGGTAGTTTGACCATTCGCTTGTGAAAGTGAGGTGAACACCGATTGCAAACTGCGGATTTTCAGCAGCAAATTTGCAGGCTTCGGGTGCCCATGCACAGGGAGTCATAATTGTTGATGAAGTGAGAGCGCTCTTTTCATTTTTAAAAAGATCCATAACGGCAAGGTTTGCACCTCTGCACATACCGAAATCGTCAGCGTTGATAATAAGATATCTGTCCATTGTTTTTCTCCTTTAAACTAAGTCTTTATACTGAATTTTATTACCTTCAAATTTGTTGACATCAAGCTCTTTATCGCCGATAAACGCCTTGTCAACCTGCTTGATACCCTTTACATATTCGGGTCTGCCGGGGCAGAAAGGATAGAGCCCGAGCACGCCGAAAATATACCATATTGCCGTTGTGCCGTTATCTTCATCACCGGGGAAGCCGTCATCTTCGTATGAGAAAAGCTCATCGCATATTTTCTTTACCCAATATGCACTCTTTTCAACTTCGCCGAGCTCCGAATAGATATAAGGAATATGGAAGCTGGGCTGGTTATTCATACCGCACTGACCGAAATCAACTGCCGCCATCTCGGTTATCTCGTGAATTTCACAGTCATAGCCGATGATTTCATAATAGGGAGGAGTTGCAAAAAGTTCGTCTATTTTTGCAATCAGTTTATCTTTGCCGCCGTAGAGCTTTGCAAGACCTTCCATATCGTGGGGCACTGCAAATGAATTCTGCCATGCACTGCCTTCGGTATAATCTCTGCCCCATCCGATGGGTGTGAAATCTGGTCTGAATTCGCCTTTTTTGTTTTTGGGACGCATAAAGCCTGTTTCGGGGTCGAAGATATTTTTATAGTTGAGAGCACGTTTTCTGTATTCTTTTTCAATATCTTTTTTGCCGAGGATTTTTGCAATTTCAGCTATACACCAGTCGCCGTAAGCCGCATCAAGAGTGAGGTTTACGGTTTCTTTTTCTTCTTCATAGGGTACATAACCGAGCTTGCAGTAGCTTTCTGCACCGTTTCTGCCAAAGCGTTTTGCGGGAGCGTTTGTAACGGAATGTTTAATCATTCCTTCAAGTGCAAGCTCAAGCATATCGTTATCAATGAAGCCTTTCACAGCACCGTCGGCAATAACGGCATCAACGAGGGTGCTCGGCATACAGCCGCATTCACCGATTGAAAGCCAGCGGGGAAGCCAGCCGCTTTCTTTATATTCGTTGATAAAGGCAACAAGCATTTCACGAAGCTCGTCTTTTGCAACGAGTGCGAAGAAGGGATATACGGTACGGTATGTATCCCAGAAACCGTTATCGGTATATCTTACACCGCTTTTGATTGAGCCGTCGTGCGGACAGTAGTGAATTGCGTTGCCGTTTTTATCGTATTCGTGGCATTTGTGGGGATAGAGAAAAGCTCTGTACATACAGGAATAGAATGTTTTGAGCATTTTTTCGTTTTTTGTTTCGATTTTAACTCTTGAGATATATTCTTCCCAGGTTTTTTCGGCAAAATCTTTAACGTCTTCAAGTGATTTGCCCGAAACTTCAGTTTCAAGATTGAGAAGTGCCTGATTGAAGCTGATATATGAGGTTGCGAGCTGAATTTCGGTTACGCTGTTATTCAACGCAATGTGAATTCCCGCTTTTTTGCCTCTGCATTTAATTCCTTTGCGGAACTTATCGTCGCTGCTGATGAGAGTTTTTTCTGTATTGACCGCACCTTCGGGGAAACGGAGCACGATATAGTTTTTGAAATTAACCGCTTCACCGCTCATGTGCATATCGGTTGAAACAAAAAGAGTGTTTGATTTTTCATCAAAACGGTAGCTGCACATACCTTTTACGGGGGTTACCGAGAAATAATTATCAATGTTTTCATCAAAAGAAACTCTTATAACCGCACCTCTTTCGGTGGGTGCAAGTTCAAAATCAGACCTTGAACGGAGCAGACGGAATTTAAGATAATACGGAGTAAGTACCGCTTCTTCAGGTCTGTAGCCCGACCATCTTTCTTCGCCACCGAAACCGCCGAGGAGCTTATTCTGGAGCGAAAAGATTACTGCACCGTAATCTGCAATCCAGGGCGAGGGCTGATGAGTGAGTCTGATTCCTTCAAGGCTGCGGCTGTCGGGGTGGTAATACCATCTGATGTTGTTTTCAACATTCTGGGGTGCAAACGCAGTCATTCCGAAGGGGAGCTGAACAAGGGGCAGGGTGTTACCGTTTGAATAGCGGTGAGTTGATTTGCTGCCCTGTTTGGTGTTTACAAAATCAAGATATCTCATATATTTTCTCCTTCCGAAAGGATATTTATAAGGTTATGTATGCCGTAATAACGGCTCTTTTTCATCGCAGAAAAAAGATAATCCATATTGATTGCCGAGTGTTCTGTTTCTTTTGAATATTTTTGTGAAATCTCGGTTCTCTGCTGTTTTTCAAGAGCATCGCAGCTTGCGTGAAGTCTGGAGATAACAATAAAAGATACAACGGCAAATTTCACTTTTGTGAGCAGGTCATAATCGTAAGCGGCGGTTATAAAATAGCGAAAAATAAAATAAACCATCAGTTGCTCATATTCCCAATCGGGAGCCGAAAATCCTTGAATATCAACAGTTTCGGCGTTTGCAAGCTTATCTGTAAAATCAGCATTTATAAATTCAAGTGAACCGTAATCCGAAAAGATTTTGCCGAGTGCACGCTTTGATTTTGCGGCAGAATATTTATAATTTCGGTTGAGAAAACTGTTTGCATCGAGTTGTTTGGCGTCGTCAAGGCGGTCATCATCTATAAGCTGCTGAAGTGCCTGAGAATATTCTGCAAAAGCACAAATTCTTTGCCTGATTGAAAAATTTCTTTGCTGAATGACGGCTATCGCCTTTTTTCTTGCATCGAGAAGCGTAAAATATAATTCCGCATCGAAATCCGAGGGGATAATCTCGCTGTTTGTATCTTCGGTTTCGAAAGTCACGGGGTCTGAATTTTCAAAAATAAGCCTTGCCGCTTCGGGGCACGAAAGTGAAATACCCGTTTCGCTTCTTGCACCGAAAGCGTTGATAAAACGGGGAAACATTCTGCAGGTGCGGCAAAGATTATCGTGGCCGAGCTCTTTATACATCTCACAAAGTCCGCTTGAAAGCAGAAAAGGGCATTTGCCGTTTTGTGATATAAAAATGCTGTCGCCGTCTTCATCAATCGTAATCAGACTGCGGATTTTTTCGCCGTAATTTGTGCCGAGATTGTTATATTTTTCAAGGCTTTCGCCGTCAACAACAACATCCCAGCCCGCACAACAGGTGTCCGTACATTTATCGGCAATGCAGGAGAATTTTTTATAATAATTCGGATAAGTATTTTTCATATATAAAAATTCAGGGCGACCCCGCAAGGTCGCCCGTTAAGGGGTCGGGATTAAAAAATTTCTTCAAACGGATCGGCAAAAGGATCGTTGCCTATGATTTCACCGTTTTCGTCAGTTGCGGGAACGGTTTCTTCGATAACATTGACAACAAGATATATGGTTCTGCCTTCTTCGTATGACTGTTCTGCGGCAGGTGACATTGAGAGAACCTCTTTATCGGCGTGTGCAGGGTCTGATCTTTCGGTAATCTGACATACAAAGCCGAGCTCTTCGAGGCGAAGCTTTGCTTCCTCATAATTTGAACCCACAACATTGGGAAGAACAACCTGTTTAACACCCTTGCTTACGCTGAGAGTGATTGTTGTGCCTGCGGGAACTTTTTCGCCCGCTTTGATGCTCTGGTCAACGATATATCCGTCTTCAACATCACTGCTGTAAACATATTCATCAACAAACTTGAAATTCTTTGTGAATACGGGGTTTGCGGAAACATCAAGATAAAGTCTGTCCGTGAAATTGGGAACTTCAACAAGCTCGCCTGTTTCGGTTGTGATCGAAGTGCCCGAATTTTTGCCGCCGTTTGCAAATATTGATTTATCCCAGTTAACCGCAAAAACAATTGCAAAAATAACTGCACCCACCATAAATGTTGACAGTGCCGATAATATGAATGCAAGAACTCCGTTTTTCTTTTTCGGTGCTTTTGCGGGGGCACGGTTTGCGGGCTGTTCGGGTTTCTTGGGAGCATTTACCGTGGGAACGGCGGGGCGGGGTGCGGGTCGCTGATACTGACCCGATGCAGCCGAAGCGGCGGGAGATGCCGAAAGCTCGGCTCTGAGCTGCTCAACGGTTCGTGTTCTGTCGTCGGGCAGAATCTGAAGAGCATTGATAAGACCGTTTATAACATAAGCGGGGAGTGCTTCGGCAAACTTGCCGGGCACCATAAGTTTATCGTTTGCCATTCTTTCTTTTGCCGAAATCGGGTCGCTGCCGATAAGGGTGCGGTAAAGCACTGCGGCAAAAGCATAGATATCTGTCCATGTACCCTGGCCGCCGTCAAAACCGTACTGTTCGATTGCGGCATATCCGTCAAAAAGCTGGCTGTTGAGTTCGCTTCTTGAGGTTCTTGCGGCACCGACACAGAAACCTGTGATTTTGACTTTACCGTCGGGGCCGATGATAAGGGTTGAAGGTGAAATTCCTCTGTGGATTATACCCGAGGAATGAAGTGTACCGAGGGTTGAAAGAATGGGCATAAGAAGCTGCCTTGCTTTATCCCACGAAACATAACCCGTTTTGCTTCTGAGAAGAAAATCACGCAGTGAAATTCCCTCGAAATGCTCATAAATTGCGTATGATGTGCCGTAGTCGTTAACAACATCTGTAACGCTTATGAGGGCAGAAAGTCCCTTGAGCCTTGCAAGTTTTGTCCAGAGTTCAACAAAGCTCTGACGCAGCTCAACAAAGGTGTTGTGGCTGGTACGCATTACCTGAAGGGTAAGGTTTGATGAAGTTCTTGTTGTGAATGATTCGGGGATAAATTCCCTGATTTTAACCGCTTTTTTTTCGGTGAGGTCCCAACCGATATAGGTTGCACCTTCGCCGTTATATTCGAGCATTTTGCCTACAAGATAGCGATTTGAAATAACTGTTCTTACGGGAAGATAGGGCGGGATCTGAACCGAATCGGCGTGGTATCCGCAATGGGGACACTGCTTCTTTTCGCCTATTTCACGCATACAGCTCATGCAAAGATTATCTGAACTGATCATAATTTGCACTCCTTTTTTAGTATAAACCATAGTAATAATATCAAAACACAAACAATTTGTCAACGAAGGTGACAGAATTGTAACTTTTATCGTTAAAAATAACTAAAGATATACAGGGAGAATTTGGCACTAATATTTATGATATATACTTGAAAATATAAATTGTAATTGTTATAATAATACTAATTAGATGCTCGAGGGGGCTCGTTTTGTGAAAAAAGATAATAATGTTCCCCTTTACCTGTTCCATCAGGGAACAAACGCCAAGGCGTATGAATTCCTCGGTGCACATCCGTGTGAAGACGGTGTGTGTTTCAGAGTCTGGGCACCGAACGCCGAATGGGTAGGTGTTGCCGGTGATTTCAACGGTTGGCGGGCTGAAACTGCACCGATGGAAAAAATCAGTGACGGTGTGTGGGAATGTACTGTTAAAGATGTCAAAAAGTATGATGCATATAAATTCCTGATCAGAACCCGTGACGGCAGATCGCTTTATAAGAGCGACCCGTATGCGTTCCATACCGAAACAAGACCCGAAACAGCTTCAAAATATTATGATTCGGTTGATTTCAAATGGAGCGATAAATCGTGGCTTGCCAAAAGAAAATCAAAAGATATCTATGCATCGCCTGTTAATATTTATGAAGTTCATGCAGGTTCGTGGAGAATTCACGATGACGGCAATCCGCTCACTTACAGAGAGCTTGCCGATGAGCTGATTCCTTATGTTAAAAAAATGGGGTACACTCATATTGAACTTCTCCCCGTTACCGAACATCCTTTTGACGGCTCGTGGGGCTATCAGGTAACAGGATATTTCGCACCAACTTCACGCTACGGTACACCCGAAGATTTTGCATATTTTGTCAATAAGGCTCATAATTCGGGTATCGGCATTATTCTTGACTGGGTACCTGCTCATTTT
>JAXJVE010000113.1:0-2600 GCA_036308705.1 Acutalibacteraceae bacterium | reverse complement strand
TACCGATATTGATTATCGTTTGTGCACCTATCATAAACGCCGCACCGAAGCAAAGCAGACTGCCTGTGAGATTGCGTGATTTTTTGCCTACGCCGACTATTCTTGCGATGATAAGACCAAGAACAACAAGCAGAGCAACACAGCCCACAAAGCCGAGCTCTTCACCTACAACGGTAAACACCATATCGCTTTCGTTAACGGGAACACCTGCGGCAGACTGGGTATATGTGCCTTTGAAAAGACCGTCTCCCCAAAATTGACCTGAACCTATTGCGTTAAGACCTCTCTGCTGCTGATAAACAACGTCACGGTAAACATCTTCCTCAAGTGCTGAAGGATAGTAGATGGCAAGAATTCGTCTTTTATGGAAAGCCGCAAGGAACTTAGTCCACAAAAGAGGAATAAGTGCAACAACGGCACCGCCAGCAACCGCAAAATAACGCAGTCTTACACCCGCAACATACATCATACCGACAAACATAAGGGCAAAGACAATAGCCGAACCGAGGTCATCGGTAAGAATGATTATGCCTATGGGAAGAAGAGCGTGAGCTGCAAGAAGAACAACGTTTTTAAGGCTGTTTATATTATCTTTTACAGCTTCGATATGAGCCGTAAAAGTAACCATAAAGCCGATTTTTACAAGTTCAGACGGTTGGAATTTGAACGAAAAGCTATCCGTTTTGATAATGGGAATCCAGCATATCGCCTCGGGTCTGTCTTCCGTACCTTCACCGAAAATAAACAGCGAAAGCAAAAACAACAGACAGAATCCGCCTATGAACGGTGCAAGACCGACTATCGCATCATAATCCAGAAAAGAAATTATAATACAAAAAACAATTCCGACACCCGCCGCAAGAACCATAACAAGACAGTCACGGCTTATAAAATCGCCCGATTCAATCGTTTCGTTTCTTGTTGCGCTTGAAACCATAAGTGCACCGAAAGCCGTTGTCAGCACGCACATAAGAAAAAGGAAAAAGTCGGTTTCTTTGAGAGCATATTTAATTGTTGATTTTCTTCCCAAAAAACCACCGCCTTAATGAGATTCAAGGGGCTGCCATAAACAGCCCCTTTTTATTATCAGTTTATTTCGTCAAAAAGTTCAAGGTATGCAGCTGCAATAGTTGCACCCGCTTTGGAACCTGTTGAAACGATTTCTTCGTTTTCTGTAAGATATGAACGCCAGTCATTCTCTGTCATCATATAACCAACCTGATCGTTTGTTACACCGAAAACAATGAGCTTTCTGTCTGTAAGATCAGCAAATGTGCTGTAATTCCATGTTGTACCGTCCCATGATTCTTCGGGAGTGATTGCACCGCCGTATGCGATTTCGGGAGCAAGTTCACCGGGAATGATTGCAATTGCAAGATCTGTACCGAATTCAGCATAGCCGACTTCTGTTACGGTGTAATAATCAAAACCGTCTCTTACAACTTCGTTGGTAAGAAGTCCGCCCTTGCCGGCAATCTTGAAGATAGCGTTTTCAATGGGAAGGAATTCTTCTGTAAATCTGATATTGAGAATGGGGAGAATTTCTTCATCGTTTGTGATTGAGCAAGCACGTTCGCCGAGAAGCTGACCGAAGGTGATAAGACCTGCATAGCCGTCGCCGTGTTCAGCAATGATATCGGGATCTCTGTAAATATCTACGGGATATTCTGATGTGAGAGCAAGCTCTGCACCGAGGATCTGAATGAAGTTTGCATCAGCCTTTTCGTTGATATACTGTTCCATATAATAAGGATAGTCGCCTGTAAGAAGAGTACCGCCCGCGCCGTGACCGACACAATGGATGGGAAGGTTTACAAGCCATGTTTCTCTTGAACCGTCTGCAGGTACAAAACGGAGTCTGTTGAGATTGCCGTCATAAACCTTGGGTTCACGCTTATCTTTGATATATTCTGAAATATCAATGTTACCGTAGTAGAGATTACCCTCTTCCATACCTTCAACTGCATCAACCATTGACTGAACAGTAACTTTATAGAGGTTTTCCATATAGTTCTTGTTCTTGCCGCTGGGAGCTTCAATGCCGAGGAAATTGTTGATTGATGAAGTGAAGAGAGCGTTTACGATATCACCGTTAAGACCGAAGGTATCAACACAGCTGTGCTGATGAAGGCATGAAATGTTGATGCTTGTGATATCAAGATTGTTTGCATCTGCATATGCCTGGAACTTCTCTCTGATAACTCTCACTTCGTTGTTTGCAAGACCGAATGAGTCAAGAACTGCAAAAATGCTGATGCCTCTGCCGTCTGAAATTGCAATTGTTCTTACTCTCTGGTCATCCTTAACATCTGTAGCAAGCTTCTTTGTGATTGAAAGGCTGCCGCCTACATAATGTTCTTCTTCAAGCTCTTTGCCTGTAAGAAGAGAACCGCTTGAATAACCGAGTGACCATACTGCGCCGTCTGCGGGTGCATCAAGGAATTCATCTGCACTGTTGCCTTCATAGAAGTTTTCGGATACATAGTCATCTTTGTCAACCCAATCACGGGGTTCAAAAATGAGAGCTGCAATTCCCGAAACAACCGCATCAAGAAGATCGTCTACAAACCGGTAGAAGCCTCTTTCAATGGGTGTTGTGT
>JAXJVE010000112.1:0-2002 GCA_036308705.1 Acutalibacteraceae bacterium | reverse complement strand
TATATATTAAATATTATATTTTATCATCGAGTAAAGGATGTTGTTATATGGCAGTTTTCAGACCCTTCAAAGCAATAAGACCCACCCCCGAATTTGCATCAAAGGTTGCCGCACTCCCCTATGATGTTATGAACAGCAAAGAAGCCGCCGAAATGGTAAAAGGCAACCCCTGTTCATTCCTTCATGTTGACAAAGCGGAAATCGACCTCCCCGAAGGTACTTACCTTTACTCCGAGCAGGTTTATCTCAAGGCTAAAGAAAACCTTGATAAGCTCGTTGACGACGGAATCTGCAAACAGGATGAAAACGCAAAATTCTATATATACCGCCAGATTATGAACGGCAGAAGCCAGACAGGTCTTGTAGGCTGCGTTTCGATTGATGACTATATCAACGGCATCATCAAAAAGCACGAACTCACAAGAGCCGATAAAGAGGCGGACAGAATCAATCACGTTGATTACTGTGACGCAAACACAGGCCCGATTTTTCTTACCTACCGTCCTCAGAGTGAAATCTCCGCAATCGTTTCCGATTGGAGCAATTCGCATACACCCGATTATGATTTTGTTACCGATGACGGCATTACAAACACAGTATGGGTTATAAACTGCGACGAAACAAACAAAAAAATCTCGTCACTTTTCGGCGGTGTTGATTATCTTTATATTGCAGACGGCCACCACAGAGCCGCTTCCGCAGTCAAGGTAGGATTAAAGAGAAGAGAGCAGTATCCCGATTATAACGGAAGCGAAGAATTCAACTTCTTCCTTGCAGTTCTTTTTGACTGTGAAGAACTTGAAATTATGGACTATAACCGTGTAATCAAAGACCTCAACGGTTACACCGAAGAGCAGTTCATTGAAAAAATCAGCGAAAAATTCACTGTTGAAGTTGCAGGCGATGAAGCATATAAGCCTGAATCGGCTCATACTTTCGGTATGCTTCTCGGCAAAAAGTGGTATAAACTCACCGCAAAATGCGGTACATTCAATGCTGCAGACCCCGTTGAAGCCCTTGACGTTTCGATTCTTCAGAACAATCTCATTTCTCCTGTGCTCGGCATTGACGACCCGAGAACAGACAAGAGAATTGATTTTGTTGGCGGTATCAGAGGCCTCGGCGAGCTTGAACGCAGAGTGAACGAAGATATGTGCCTTGCGTTCTCAATGTATCCCACAACCCTCAATGAACTTATGGATATTGCGGATGCGGGTCAGATTATGCCCCCCAAATCAACCTGGTTTGAGCCCAAACTTCTCAGCGGATTATTTATTCACAAACTCAAGTAATATTTTCGGTTTTTATACAAACAATAGTTTTATCAAACTGATTAGGAAGATATAATGGACAGAATTGCTTTTTTTGACACAAAACCTTATGACAAAATTTACTTTGATGCACTTAAAGAAAAATACAATATCGAAATAGAGTATTTTGAATCAAAACTCAGCCCCCGTACCGCCGTTATGGCAAAAGGTACCCGTGCGGTATGTGCATTTGTAAATGACGATATAGGCAAAGAAACCATATCTGTGCTCAAAGAAAACGGTATCGAAATGATCGCTATGCGTTGTGCGGGTTACAACAACGTTGACCTTGCCGCCGCAGACGGTGTTATGCCTGTTGTAAGGGTGCCCGATTATTCAACCCACGCCATTGCCGAGCACGCTCTTGCACTTTTGCTTACTCTTGTAAGAAAAACCCATAAAGCGTATATCCGCACAAGGGATTCCAACTTCAGCCTCAACGGTTTTGTAGGCTTTGACCTTCACGGCAAAACGCTCGGCGTTATCGGTACGGGTAAAATCGGTGCAACATTCATCGAAATCGGCAGAGGGCTCGGTATGAACGTTATCGCTTATGACCCTTATCCTTCTCTCGGCTACCTTGAATATGTTTCACTTGAAGAGCTTTTTGCCCGCTCGGATGTTATTTCGCTTCATTGCCCGCTTACGAGCAACACCCACCATATAATCAACGAAAAATCAATATCCCAGAT
>JAXJVE010000111.1:0-1975 GCA_036308705.1 Acutalibacteraceae bacterium | reverse complement strand
CTGTCTTTGGGTCTGGTGAGTGCAACATAAAGTACACGCAGTTCTTCGGAGTGCTCGGCTTTTTTGATTTCAAGCTTTGCGGATATTCTTGAAAGGGTATCAAACTTTGCACTGCCTTCGCTGTTTTTGATTCCTATGCCGCTTTCGTTTGCGATAAGCAAATCTTCCTTGAGCGAAAGGTCACCGTATTTTTTCTCGCACGCCGCCACAAAACAGACGGGGAATTCAAGGCCCTTACTCTTATGGATTGTCATAATCTTAACGCTGTTGCCCTCGTCTGAGCCGCTGTCGTTTGCCGCAACGTCGCCTCCGCTTTTTGTGATGTTGTCGATATATCTTATAAAGCCCGAAACACCTTTTTTGCCCGCACTCTCATATCTGTTTGCAAGGTCAATGAAGTTGTTGAGGTTTGCACGGCGTTTTGTGCTGTCTTTCATAGCGGCAACAATTGCGTTGTAGCCCGTTTCTTCAATCAGTCTGCGGATAAGCTCACTTGCAGAAACAGTTGATGCAAGCCGACGCATTTCTTTTATTCTTTCAAGAAAAGCGGTTGCTTTTATGTTGCCGTTTTCCGACGAGTTCACAAGGCAGGCATAGAATGAGCCTTTTCGGTGGTCTGCCCTCATCTGTGCAAGGTCATCGGGGGTAAACCCGAATACGGGGGAGAGCATAACCGCAGTAAGCGGTATATCGTCAACGGGGTTGTCAATGATTTTAAGAAGCGAAATCATAAACATAATTTCGGGCGACGAAAGAAAACCGCCTCCCGCTTCACAAGAGAAAGGGATACCTCTCAGAGTGAATTCATCCATAAACGGCTTTGCACAGTTTTTGACGCTGCGAAGAAGAATACAGAAATCGCCGTAACTGTTATACTGAGTGTTCTCTGCAATATTCTTTTCAATATAATCCGCAACATACTTTGCCTGAGCGGTGAGGAAATTATCCTTATCGGTTTCGATAAGACAGAGTTCGGTGTCTGCGGAATTGCTTTCACGGTGGGGAACAAGAGCCTCGTTTTTATCATAGTCAAGCCCGCCCGCATCACGGCTCATAATTGAAGAGAAAATATAATTTACGATATCAGTAACACCCGAAAGGCTTCTGAAGTTTTTGCTGAGAGTTACTTTTGCGGGGTAGTTTTCGTTTTTGTATTCATCCATACCGTTGCGGCGTGCAAGAAAAATCTCGGGCATCGCCTGTCTGAAACGGTAGATGCTCTGCTTGACATCGCCTACCATAAACAGGTTGTTTTCATCTTTTGAAAGTGCACTGAAAATCATATCCTGAGCTTTGTTGACATCCTGATATTCGTCAACAAGAATTTCGGCATAATTTTCTGAAAGACCGATTGCAAGCGGAGTTTTTTTGTATCCGTTTTCGGTGTGTTCAACAAGAAGTCTGAGTGCAAGATGAAGAGTATCGCTGAAATCCGCACCGTTTTCTTCGGCTTTGAGCCTTGTGAATTCTGCCGAGAATTTATGCACAGCACCGATAAGCTCCGCTATAACGGGCGATAATTTTTCAACATCGGCTTTGTGCTCTTTTTCGCTTATGCAGAGTATTTTTGATATGCCCGAAACAAGCTTTTTATAGCCGTCACGGGTACTTTTGCAGATTTCTTTTGCAGAACTGTCGTATCCTCTCGGGGCTGCCGACATTTTTGAAAATTGAATATCAGAGAAAATACCAACGATTTCATCCCAGCCGAGAGTATGCATATTGTCGGTAAGACTTTCAAAAAGCTGAAGGTCATCTTCAAATGCAGGTCTGTATTTTGCTTCGAGTTCAGGTTCCTGAGCAAGCAGTTTTATGCAGTGCTCCGCATCGCCTTTGCAGGATGCGAGAACCTGCAGAGCATCGCCATACCAAATCGCACAACAAAGAGTGGCGAGGATGCCTTCGATGGTTGCAGCAACCTTGTAAGCATAACCATCCCTGTGGGCTTGCAGTATATCGGTGGCAGAGCATTCCG
>JAXJVE010000110.1:0-11948 GCA_036308705.1 Acutalibacteraceae bacterium | reverse complement strand
GGTAAATTCATATCGTAATAAGCATCTAAAAGTGCGTAAGTGGTATCGTTTGTTAAATCGTTACCAGCTTTATCACGGCCACTTACAATTAAGTTTTGAGAAATTGCCCAGCTTCTGTCACCAACATTGAAAAATACAAGAAAATGCTTGAGAAGTGATGCAACGGTATCTCTGTCAAGGTCGTTTCTGTAGGGTTCAAAAATTCTGTCTGCATTACCAACAGAGAATGCAAAGGGATTGGGAGTCTGTTCAAGGCACATAATCTGCCAAATAATAATGAATGACTGAATAGCTTCGCAGAGATTTTCAGCACCGTTTTCAGGCACTTTACGAAGAGTCTTTTCCATTATTTCAAGCTGAGCTTTTCTTTCGTCAGATGAAGTCTTAGCTTGCTCTGCGGCAAGATCCGCATAACGGTTTGCAAGAATTATTGCACTCTCAAGTGCGATTGAAAAAGCTTTATAACCGTTTCCTTCTTTGCCTTCAATCTTTTTAAGCATTTCTTTTATGCCGTATCTGATTGCAAATCGCATATCGGGAATAAGATGCCCCGTAACCTGTTCAAAAAAGAAAATTACTTCTTTGGTATAGCACTCATTTTTGCCATATACTTCGCCGAGTTTAACCGCATATTCGGTTTTGGCAAATTCATTTCTTGCCTTTTCAATTCTCTCGGCAGTAAACTCATCATCAGGTTCAATATCTGAAAACACTGCTGCAGGGTCACAGTATCCGCTGAATTCTTCAACTTTGAAAGAAGGATTGATAAGTGCATAGCTTCTTGCAAACGCATCATCCTGAGTACCTGCAAAAAGCTGATATTCACTTATATTTATGGGAATTATTTTAACAATATCCCTGAGTATAAGAGCCTTTTTTACTTCTTCATTTTCTGCTTTATATTTTTCAGAAAGTTCAAGCTCTGCTTCTTTTGCAATAAACCAACCATCAAGACGGTTGCCTGCTCTTTTCTGAGCAAACAGAGCTTTTGCCATTTCGGTTATTTTTTTACTGTTAAGAACATTATTCATTTTTATTCTCCTTTATGTAACAACAGTTTTCATGCCATGTTCATTGAATAAATCGGTAAATTCTTTTATTTTATCAGGCGATACAAAACCGTCTGTGATTTGATATTCCCCTTTCCACTTATCTTTTCCGAATTCATGATAAGCAAGGAATTCAAAATCAGCTTCTGATGTATCAAATCTTTTGAAATAATCAATAAATCCCTGAGGATTATCATTTACACCTTTTATTACGGGAATGCGAATATGAATTTTTATTTTTTGATTGAATGTATACTCAAAAAAATCTTTTATATTTTTGTTTGAAACACCCGTCCATCTGATATGCTCAGAATCATCATAATGTTTAAAATCAACAATCAGATAATCAATATATCTGCATATTTCTTTTAATGCAGGTATTGAACCATTGGTTTCAATCGCAGTATGAATCCCGTTTTCTTTTAGCATTTTTAAAAGACAAATCAGTTCATCTGCCTGAATACAAGCTTCACCGCCGGTAAAAGTTACACCGCCACCGTCAAAAAACATCATACGGCTCCGCATTATCTCATCAAAAATATAATCAACAGAATAATTTTTTGCATTTATATTTTCAAACGGTATACTGTCTGCATTTGAACACCATTTACAGCAAAAATTGCAACCCTGAAGATGATAAACAAGACGGTTACCCGGCCCGTCCTGAGAATAATTAAAGCCTTTTTGCAATATCTTCAAAATATCACCTCATTTTTGCCAATATACAGTTTAATTTTACTATTTATATTCTTTGTTGTCAACTGAGAATTTATAAAAACATATATAATATTGATGAATAATTATTGAAAAAAAAGCGATGATATGTTAAAATTATATATCTTTATGTAAGGATGAAGATTATGTCCGAGATAAACTTGATATATTTTGATACAATTCCGTCAACGAATACTTATGCAAAAGAAAACATAAACACGCTCATTCTGCCGTCGTTGATTATTGCAAACGGGCAGACTGCGGGCCGCGGCAGACAGGGTAAAAGCTTTTATTCGCCAAACGATACAGGTCTTTATATGACCCTTTTGTTTGAAGCTCCGCAAAATTGCAGTCTGCTTACACCTTTAGCTGCCGTATCGGTTTGTGAAGTTCTCTCTGAATATCAGATATCCCCTAAAATCAAATGGGTAAATGACATTTTTCTTGATAATAAGAAAATTTGCGGAATATTAACAGAGTGTTTTTCATACAAAAACAAATTATATATAGCTCTCGGTATCGGAATCAATATCACAACATCCGAATTTCCTGCTGATCTTGATATTGCGGGCAGTGCAAAAATCATTTGCGACAAGAAATTGCTCGCTCTTCAGATTTCAAACAGAATTCTTGAACACATCAACTGTTCTGATAATCAATACATAATCAATGAATACAGAAAATATTTATTTGTTATCGGAAAACGTATTTCCTATTTTAAAAAAAATACTGAATATACGGCAACGGTTACAGATATCAACGAGCAATGTAATCTTATAGTTTCGAGAGAAGACGGAAGCACAGATATTTTATCATCAGGTGAAATATCAATAAAATTATGAGGTTAATAATAATGAAAAAAACAAAAACTCTCTATACCTGCATTTTATTTTCGGTAATATTTTTTTTAATTTTTACCGCTTGTAAGTCTGAAAAAAATAATTCATCAGCAACAAATCCAACAACAGGTTCACAAATAACTTCAACCATAGTTCACGCAACAGATTATACTTACAGTCCGATTGTTGAAATAACCGAAAAAGAAGAAACACAATACGTTCATACCGTACCTCCTGTTCCGACTTTTGAAAATAAAACAAACATCGAAAAAAATACCGAAAAAACAAACGAAAACGGAACAGATAAAACAACAAATAAAATTGTTATAAACGATAAAGTCGAAGACCGATACAAAGATCTGACTCTTATAACCAAAACATCACCCGTTCTGAGAGGCAACTCCGCAACTGTTATAATACAGGGTACTCCCGATGCCGAATACACCATTGATTTTTATAAAAACAGTTCCTCAAAAGCAAATTATCAGGGTCTTGGTAAATTAAAAGCAGATTCATCGGGATTTGTTTCATGGACATTTACCGTTGAAAACGATTGTGAAATCGGCGAAAGAAAAATTATTGTTAAAGAAATAAACTCAGATAAATTCATTCAAACATCAATAACTGTTCAGTAAAGGAGAAAAACTGATGGAAAGAAAAGGATTTTACAAAAGCAACAAATACCCTCAGCGTACCTGCGATTATTTCGGTGCAAGCAACGGTCTTGCATCCGATAAGGCATATTGCCTTGCAAGGGGCACAGACGGTACAGTTTACATCGGCACTGATAGCGGCTTAAATTACACTAAAGCTGACGGTACAATCGGTACATTCAAGTGCGATGATGTAAAAACAATATTCGCCGCCAAAAACGGAAATGTATATTTCACATCGAACAAAACCGTTTATTGTATTTCCGATGGAAAAATTGCTGAAATGCAGACTTTTGACAGTGAAATATGTGATATGAGCGGTGCAGATAATGTATATCTTCTCACAACCGAGGCTTTGTACAAACTTGAAAACGATAAATTTGAAAGATTTTTTGCAAATTATGTTGATTCTTCAAAGCTTGCAATCAATAACGATAAAATAATATCTGCAAACAACAGAACAATAAGTATCGTTAACGGTAAAAGAAAACATTGGATGACCATTTTCCCCGAACATTCAACAATGCCTGAATTCAGAATTAACTGCATTAAATTCGATAATGTTCTCGGTTTCCTCTGGCTTGGTACAGATAAAGGTTGCTACATATTTGACTGCAAGTGCAACTGGTTCGGCCCCAATGAACTGAAAGCTCTTCCCGCTGAAGAAATCTACAATATTTCTTTTGCCGATGACGGCAGAGTTATTCTTTCATCCGAAGCAGGTCTTATTATTCTCAACAACGGTTCACGTAAATATCTCCCCGCTACCCGCTGGGCTTGTGAAAAAGATGTTAACGATGCAATAGTTGCGGGTAATTCAATATGGACTGCAACAAATTCAGGTGTAACCAAAATCACAGATGTTGAAATGACTCTCGAAGAAAAAGCGGATTACTGCTTCAATCTTATTGAAGACAAATACATCCGTACCCTCGGCTATGTAACAGGTATCGGCGATATCAAAAACTGCGATATAAATACAGGTAAACCCAGAGTAAGCGATAACGACGGTCTCTGGACTCAGATTTATGTAGGTTGTCTTTCATACGCTTATGCGGTTACAAAAAACGAAAAATATCTTGAAGCAGCAAGACGTTCAATGAACGCAATGGTTTATCTCACAAAAATAAGCGGTAAAAAAGGCTTTACCGCCAGAGCAGTAAGATTTGAAGGTGAACCCGGTTACGGTACAGTTGTAAAACGTGACGGTCAGGAATGGCACAAGGCACCCAACGGTGAATGTGAGTGGCTCGGCGAAACATCAAGCGATGAGATGACAGGTCATTTCTTCGGATTCTCACTTTACTATGATTTCTGTGCAAACGACGAAGAAAAAGCACTTATTAAAGAAGTATTATGCGATATCGTTGACCATATTCTTGAAAATAACTACAGACTCTGCGATGTAGACGGTCTTCCCACAACCTGGGCAATCTGGGATCCCGATCAGCTCAACAGAAACAATATGTGGGTATGGGAAAAATGCATCAATTCCCTTGAAATGCTTACATTCCTCAATGTTGCCTATCACGTTTCAGGCGATGAGAAATACAGAAAGGAATTCCTTCGTCTTGCTGTTGATGAACATTATCTTCTCAATGCTGCACAGCATAAGAAAGATGACGGTCACACAACTCATATTGACGATAACCTCGGTTTCCTTTGTACTATTACAATGCTCAGACTTGAAAAAGATCCCGCGATAAGAAAATATATTCTTATGGGTCTCAGACATCACTGGGAATATGAAAAAACCGAACACTGTGCATTTTATAATATTGTTTACGGTGCGTTCTCAGGCGATTCGTGTAACCTTGATCACGCAGTTAAATCGCTCCGTGAATATCCTCTTGATTTTGTTAAACGTCCTATGTATAACTCATCAAGAAAAGATCTTGTTTATGATACAGAGCAGGAAAAATGGGGCGAACCCGTTCAGCTTAAAGAAGCTCTCGATATTGATGCAAGAAATGTTCACAACTACGATTCAAACCCCTTCCGAGCAGATGAAGGCGACGGAAAAGGTGCATGCAGCCCCACACCTTACCTTCTCCCCTATTGGTTTGCAAGATATTACGGAATTATTGAAGAATAACAAATTACTCGACGGAAACAAATTCCGTCGGGTAAAATTTTTATTAATCTTTTTTGAGTTTAATGTATTCTTTTTTTGATTTCTCTCCGATTTTTTCAATTTTCTTATTATATTTTTCCTGGAGAGATTCCTGTTCTTTCTGAAGTTTCTGACGTTCTTTTTCAAGCTTTTCAAGGTCTTCCATAAACTCTTTATAGATTTCTTCCTGAGCTTCACGTTCTTTTTCGTCAATTTTTCTTGCCTGCATCCATTCAACCGTATCCCTGAGAGATTCTTCAAGAGTCATAGGATTATATCCGAGTTCAGTCTTTGCTTTAAAACAAGAAAAATTACAGTTTTCACAAAGTTTTCTGATTGAATATTCATTAAGAAGCGGCGGGAGTTTAAGTGCATCAAAAATTCTTTCGATTTCAGGCAAAAGCTTCATAATCATATTCTTTTTAAGTTTAATTTTCGGGGGCTTTTTGCCGCAGACAAGTGCAAGAGTTTTAATAAATTCATCAAGGGTATGAGCATATCCGCTGAGTATGTAACAATTTGCATTTTCACCTTTTTCAGCTGCAAGAACCATACCTTTTGCAACATCTCTGACATCAACAAAATTATATCCGCCAAAGTTCATTGTAACGGGAAAAAGTCCTTTAAGATACAAACTAAGCATAGTGCCGACACTTGATGTATTGTTATTATCATAAGGTCCTATGCAGCAGCTGGGATGAACAACACATATTTTAAGGTTTTCATCAGCATTATCAAGAACATACTGTGTTGCGGCAGCTTTTGATTTTGCGTATGCGCCTTCAAGCAAATCAGGATTGAATGATTTAGCTTCTCTGATGATATTAAAATCGTCATTTATTGCAATTGCATCAACCGATGAACAGTAAATCAATGTTTTTACTCCACACTTTTTACAAGCTTCAACAACATTCTTTGTACCTTCATAGTTAACATTCCAAACCTGTTTATCTTTTGTGCCGCTGATATCTACAATACCTGCAACGTGATAAACCGTTTCTGCACCTTCAAAAGCTTTTTCGAGCTGAGAAAGATCAGTTACATCGCCCATAAACTTTTCACAATCAATATCATCGAAATAAGGGCTGTCCGTGCGAAGGAGCAAACGCATTTTTTCGCCCCTTGCTGCAAGTTCTTTGACAAGAGCAAAGCCGACATATCCTTTTCCGCCGGTTATAACATTTAATCCGTTACCCATTTATGACATCTCCATTTCTGAATAATTTAATTATCAATTATCATTGGTAATTATTGCTTATTATATTTTAGCACAATAGTTATATACAAATCAATTAAATATGTAACATTTTTTATGCATTTTTCTATTCAATTGTACAGTTTTGACTGAATTTCACAGCAAATTAATTATTCAATTGACATTTAATATTATTTATTGTAAAATATTATCCGAATATTTTTATGTTAATGAGAGGTATACCATAATGAAAATTGATAAACTCGCCGGTGAACGTTTTAAAGAAAAACCCTCTGATTGCGTCATTGACAGCCATGCACTTATGCTCAGAGGCGGTTATATGAAGGGCGTTGCCAACGGCATATATTCTTCATTTATGCCTTTAAGAAGAATTACAAGAAAAATTGAAAACATAATCCGCGAAGAAATGGACGCTATCGACGGTCAGGAAGTACAGTTCCCTGTTGTTATGCCCGCATCTCTCTGGTCAGAATCAGGCAGATACGAGAGCATCGGCAGTGAGCTTATGCGAATCAAGGACAGAAACGATATCCCTATGGTTCTTGGTATGACTCATGAAGAAGCTGCGGTTCATCTTGTAAGAGAATATGCAAACAGCTACACAAGATATCCCTTTATGATTTATCAGATTCAGACAAAGTTCCGTGATGAAGCACGTCCCAGAGGCGGTCTTATCCGTGTTCGTGAATTTACAATGAAGGATGCATATTCTTTCCATACTTCACAGGAAGACCTTGAAAGATATTATGATATTTGTTACAAAGCATACGAGCGTATTTTTGCAAGAGCAGGTATCCCCGAAGTTATTACCGTTGCATCAGACTCAGGTATGATGGGCGGCAGCATTTCACACGAATATATGCTCCTCTCACCTATCGGCGAAGATTCAATCGCTGTTTGCTCAGAATGTGATTACAGAGCAAATATGGAAGCTGCTGAAAGCATTATTGAAAACAAAATTGAAGGCGAATCAAAAGAACTTGAGCTTGTTTATACTCCCGATATTCACACTATCGAAGATATCTGCAACTTCCTCAAGACTCCTCTTGAAGAATCCTGTAAGGCTGTTGTATATCAGAAAAATATGACTGATGAATATGTTGTTATCTTTATCAGAGGCGATCTTGATATCAACGAAACAAAACTTACAAACTATCTTGGCGAAGCAGTTCATCCTGCAATTATTACTGACGATTGCGGTCTTTTCGCAGGCTTTATCGGACCTTACAATCTTGATAATAAAAAATTCACCGTTCTTTATGATAAATCACTTGAAAATACTCATAATCTTTCCTGCGGTGCAAATCAGCTTGACCATCATTACACAGGTCTTAAAATCAGCAGGGATATCGGCGATGTTGAATATATTGACCTTGCAAAAATCAAAGAAGGCGGCATCTGTCCCAAGTGCGGAAAACCCGCTATCACAATTTCAAGAGGTATTGAAGTTGGTAACATATTCCAGCTCGGTACAAAATACAGCAAATCAATGGGTATGCAGTATCTTGACAGCGAAGGCAACCTTCAGTATCCCATTATGGGTTGCTACGGTATCGGTGTTGGCAGACTTGCAGCATCCGTATGTGAAGCTCATCACGATGAATACGGCCCCATCTGGCCTATGAGCATTGCTCCCTGGCACGTTCAGATTTGCTGCCTCAGAGCTGATGATGCTGAATGCAAAGGTGTTTCAGATGAGCTTTATCAGAAGATGCTTGATGACAGAATGGAAGTTATCTATGATGACAGAAACATCCGTCCCGGTGCTATGTTCTCTGATGCAGACCTTCTCGGTGTACCCGTAAGAGTTGTTGTCAGCCCCAGAAACCTCAAAGAAGGCGTTTGCGAAATCGTTACAAGAGATAAGAGCGTAAACATCAAAGTTGAACTTGACAAGGTAATCGACACAGTTAAAGAAATGATTGCCGAAAGACTTAAATAAAAATATAACCCCTCTTTTACCGTTCAAAGTAAAAGAGGGGTTTATAATTTATGTATTATCGCTATGGTCACAAAGCATAAGTATGCCGGCAATTGTGCTGACAAAAAGTAAAGTGCAGACTTTAAAGCCCGTGCTGACAGGTTCTCCGCTTTCTAATTTTCTGTTGTAGCTTTTTAACATAGGAATTGTCCAGAAAAGAGACGGAAGAAAAAGTGCTTCGATAATAATACCTATAATCATAAAAACCTTGGCAACATATAATATAGGTGCAGGTTCTTTAGGCTGTGCATAAGTGTATCCTTGCTGATAATAATTCGGAGCAAAAGAACAACCGCAATTTGTACAAAAATTTGAATTATCCGGCAGATGCATACCGCAATTACCGCAAATCATAATAAAATCCACCTTTCAGATATTTATAACCAATATATAACATATTTGTAATAAATTGTCAATAAAACACACCCCCAACGGTAAAAATACCATTGGGGGTTATTTCTGGTGCCGATGGCGGGGGTCGAACCCGCACGGTATCGCTACCAACGGATTTTGAGTCCGTCACGTCTGCCAATTCCATCACATCGGCAAATCAGCTTTATTATTATAACTTAAGCGGGCTCAAAAATCAAGTATTATTTAATCACTTTTTTATTCTTTTAAAAACTAAAGTTGCAGCACTGAAAAACAATCCTGAAATAATAAAAGTAACAATTGTGTCAAACCAGGATACAGTTGAAGAAACAGCAATGCTTGTGGGTCCGTCGGCACCGCCGATTATTGCTACCGAAGACTCAGGAGATACGACATATATCAGACTTATCAGAAAAACAACCGCAAACACAAGCATCAGTGTAGCTATAAGAATCAGGCACACAGCAACTACGGTAAGCAATATTCTTCGATTTCTCATGTTCTTTTCAGCCATCATAGAATTCAGATTTTCAAGCTTCTGACTGATTTTTTCAAGTTCAGTTTTTGTATCCGTTTCTGATATGCTTTCACCTAAAAGCGTACTTACAGACACATCAAAAACTTCTGAAAGTTTTATCAGCATTTCAGAATCGGGAACCGATAAATTCTGCTCCCATTTGGAAACTGTTTGTCTTACAACATTAAGCTTTAACGCAAGCTCTTCCTGTGACATACCTTTTTGTTTTCTGTAATATTTTATATTTTCGCTGAGCATAATTTCGCCTCCTGACATAAATTATATCAGAAAATCATCGTTGCGGCAAGCAACTGAATTTAACATCAAACAAAAACGGTGCCTCATAAGAGACACCGTTAAATAATTTATCTGCCTGATGATACCGAGCTCTTGAGAGTAACGTCGTGATAGCCGCCTTCAACAATACTTGTTGCAGAAACAACAGTAAGTTTTGCGTCTCTCTGAAGATCGGGAATGTTGAGCACGCCAACATTACACATTGTTGACTTAACTTTATAAAGGCTCTTTGCAACGTTATCGCTGAGTGAACCAGCATAAGTTACATATGAATCAACGCCTTCTTCAAAGCTGAGCTTTGCTTTGCCGCCGAGGTCATATCTCTGCCAGTTTCTTGCTCTGTTTGAGCCTTCACCCCAATATTCCTTAACGTAAACACCGTTTACAAGAAGCTTGTTTGTGGGGCTTTCATCAAATCTTGCAAAATATCTGCCGAGCATAAGGAAGTCAGCACCCATTGCAAGAGCGAGAGTCATATGATAATCGTGAACAATACCGCCGTCTGAACAGATAGGAACATAAATACCTGTTTCAGCAAAGTATTCATCTCTTGCAGCTGCAACTTCGATAAGAGCAGTTGCCTGGCCTCTACCGATACCCTTTGTTTCACGGGTGATACAGATTGAACCGCCGCCGATACCAACTTTAACAAAGTCAGCACCTGCTTTTGCAAGGAAAAGGAAGCCTTCACGGTCAACAACGTTACCTGCACCAACCTTAACCTTATCGCCATACTTCTCACGGATAAATGCAAGAGTCTGCTCCTGCCATACGGTATAACCTTCTGATGAGTCAATGCAAAGAACATCTGCGCCTGCTTCAACAAGTGCGGGAACTCTCTTCTCATAGTCAAGTGTGTTGATACCTGCACCAACAACATAGCTCTTGTTTGCATCGAGAAGTTCCTGAGGATTATCCTTATGCTGTGAATAGTCCTTACGGAATACAAAATAGAGAAGATTACCGTTTTTATCAACGATGGGAAGTGAATTGAGTTTATTATCCCAGATAATATCGTTTGCTTCCTTAAGAGTTGTACTTTCCGGAGCTGTGATAAGTTTTTCAAGAGGAGTCATAAACGATGAAACGGAAGTTTCAAGAGCCATTCTGCTGACTCTGTAATCTCTGCCTGTAACAACGCCGAGAAGCTTACCGTTGGGGGTACCGTTCTCTGTAACAGCCATTGTGCTGTGACCTGTAGCTTCGATAAGTTCAAGAACATCTGCAAGTGTTGATTCGGGTCTGAGGTTTGAATCACTTACAACAAAACCTGCTTTATAGCTTTTTACTCTTGCAACCATAGCAGCTTCATCTTCAATTGACTGTGAACCGTAGATGAAAGAAACGCCGCCTTCCTTAGCGAGTGCAATAGCAAGTGTATCATTTGATACAGACTGCATGATTGCTGATACCATAGGAATATTAAGGCTGAGAGGACATTCTTCTTCGCCCTTTCTGTACTTTACAAGAGGTGTTTTAAGATTTACGTTTGCGGGGATACATTCCCTTGAGGTATAGCCCGGGATAAGAAGATATTCACTGAATGTTCTTGAGGGCTCCTGACAATAAGTTGCCATTTTGTTCACTCCTTTTGGAAAATTAGGTTGCCGGAATGTCAACCAAGTATATAAAATGTATTTTACAATAAAGTTTTACAAATGTAAAGATAAAAATCGAAAATTATCTGCAAAATTCAGTAATATAGTTATTAATTGAGCTTTTTATAATTTCTATTGCCGCATCTCTGTTACGTACTTCATCAACAACCGTTTCTTTTTCTTCGAGATTTTTATAAACCGAAAAGAAATGAGTCATCTCATCAAAAACGTGTGCGGGAAGTTCGCTGATATCTTTATATGAATTATAATTCGGATCATTAAACGGAATTGATATTATTTTTTCATCCATTTTACCGCTGTCTTTCATTGTTATAACACCTATGGGATAGCAGCGTACAAGGGTCATAGGGTCGATTTTTTCGCTGCAAATAACAACAACATCAAGCGGATCACCGTCATCACCGTATGTTCTGGGAATAAAACCGTAGTTTGCGGGATAATGTGTGGAGGTGTGAAGAATTCTGTCAAGCATGATAAGACCTGTTTCTTTATCAAGCTCATATTTTTTCTTGCTTCCCTTTGAAATTTCAATAACGCAGATAAAATCGTCTGAATTTATTCTTTTTGGTGAAATATCG
>JAXJVE010000109.1:0-2248 GCA_036308705.1 Acutalibacteraceae bacterium | reverse complement strand
GTATCTTACCTTTGTTCTGTTGCCCGAATCCTGAGGTCTGATATAAGGCTCATCCATTTCTTCAACTGTTGTATTATAAATGCCAACAATTGACTGTGCATACATATCGCTGAGATTTTCGTCAGGACCCATACCGTAATATTCAACATTTCTGAAATTCTCAGGCATTTCAACGGTAAGACCGAATCTGGGGAGGTTTGCAGCAATTTTCTTTTTGGCAATTACATTAAGCTTAGCCTCAACCTTAATAAGTCCGTTTGCATAAATACCGTATTCGATTTCAACTTCTGCAAGCGGAAGAAGAGTCTTTTTGCTCTTAAGACGGTAGGTGATTTCAACTTCTGCCTTATCTTTCTTAAGTTCAACTTCAAAATCAACACAGTTGCATTTATAATCGTCATAACCTGCATCAATCCAGTCATCCCTGTGTCTGGGGTCGTTATCAAGAAATGCTCTGTATATATTAGGAATAAATCCTTTAGCAAAAGCAGGGGAGTTATTAATAAATTCTTTACCGTTTACAACATAGCTCTCCATCATACCTGTTTTGCCCGAGAAAGTTACACTGCCGTTTTCAAAACCAATGCAGTTGTTTTCACCGTCACTTGAAAGCGAAAGCTTAGCCTTTGATTTTTCAGCATTGAATTTATATTCTTCCTTGAGTGCAATCTGCTCAAATGCAATTTCAGTATCACCGTCATAGTAATATATGTTAATGTGGCAATCGCAATCTGCCTCGGGAATTCTGATATCTGCTTCATACTCAAGCTTTGATTCGGGTTCAACATCAAGAATAAGCTCGTCTGCAGCAAGAAGAATATTTCCGTTTTTAACAAGTTCCCAGACAGCGGTAAGATATGATGTATTTCTGAATCTGTTTGTATTTGTGAATGTAATAATACCGTCTTTATATTCAGCTCTGACAGGTCTGTAAACATTCTTCATCTGTTTTGCACCTGTATGAAGTCTTCTGTCTGGATACATAAGACCGTCAACACAGAAACAGCCGTCATGTCTCCATTCGCCGTGATCGCCGCCGTATGTAAACTTAAGTTTGCCGTTGGGATGATAATAAGCGTGATCAGCCCATTCCCAGATACAGCCGCCCATAAGGTTATCATACTTATAGAAGATCTGCCAGTATTCCTCAAGTCCGCCGGGGCCTACACCCATTGCATGAGCATATTCACAAAGGAAGAACGGCTTGGGAGTATATTTCTTACCGCGTTTATGCTTACCTGTTTTTTCAACATCATTATGGTCGGTATACATTTCCGAAACAACATCATACGAATGTCTTTCATTTCGTACAACGCCTTCGTAATGAACTGGTATTTCAGGGCATACATCGTGAAGATATTCATAACATACATCCTGGCAAGCATATCCGCCCGCTTCGTTACCGAGCGACCACATAATAATACCCGCACGGCTTCTGTCACGGAGATACATACGTTTTACTCTGTCGAGATATCTCGGAGCCCATTCGGGATTATGGCTGATAAGATCAAAATTATTATGAGGCTCACAAGCACAGCCGTGAGTTTCGATATCAGCCTCATCAATAACATAAAGTCCGTACATATCACAAAGAACAATAAACTGAGGATCAGGAGGATAATGCGATGTTCTGACAGAGTTAACATTGAGCGATTTCATAAGCCTGATATCTTTTTCAAGGTCATCAAAGCTCATAACATAGCCGTTTTTATAGTGTGTATCGTGGTGGTTAACGCCTTTAACCTTAATTTTTTTACCGTTAACAGTAAAAATATCTTTCTTTATTTTTACTGTTTTGAAACCGATATAGTTACGGATAGTCATAACCTCAGTTTCACCGTTGTAAAGAGTAAGGTATGCAGTATAAAGAGTGGGAACTTCAGCATTCCAGCTCTTCACATCAAGATTTTTGAATTCAATTGATGATTCTGATGCATCAGCACATTCCTTTGCAACGAGCTTATTCTTATAATAAACCTCCGCACAAAGAGTATATCCTTCCGTATTACCCACAACTTCGGTATTGATGCTGAGATCCCAGCCCTTTGAAGTTTCTTTTGTTCTGTAATAAGCATCGTTGATATATGTAGCAGGCATTTCATAAAGAAGAACATCTCTGAAAATACCGTTTTCTCTGAACATATCCTGACATTCGAGGAATGTTCCGTTTGACCATTTGTGAACAACCGCAATAAGCTCGTTTTCACCTTCAACAAGATATTTTGTTAAATCAAATTCAGCTGTGTTG
>JAXJVE010000108.1:0-8365 GCA_036308705.1 Acutalibacteraceae bacterium | reverse complement strand
GCAACTCTTGCCATTGCAAGATACATACCAACTTCTGAACATTCGCCTTCAAAGTTAGCTCTGAGGCCGTCGATGATTTCCTGGCTTACACCCTTTGCAACGCCTACAACGTGCTCTGCAGCCCATGACATTTCGCCTGACTTCTGTTCATTGAACTTTTCTGCAGGAACTTTGCACTGGGGGCAGAATTCGGGAGCTGAGTCGCCTTCGTGAACATAACCGCAAACTGAACATACAAACTTTTTCATAACATTTTTCCTCCAAAATTTCAAAAATAATTTATTAATTTATGATTATCCGGCTTGTTCTGAACAAGAGGGACAATATCCTGTGAATAATACCGAGTGTGAAATGATTTTACCTTTAAAGGACTCGGAAGCCTTTGTTGTAAGACCGCAATCGTTATCAAGAAAGATATCGTATACACCGCCGCAGTCAAGGCAGGTGAGGTGATAGTGAAGATTAACGTTGCCGTCATATCTTTTGGTTGTTCCCGATTCTATTCGGATTATCTTTCCGTCAGCTTCAAGCTGAGCGAGGTTTCTGTAAACCGTTGCAAGGCTGAGAGCGGGAATCTGAGGCTTTAATGAAAAATATAAATCTTCTGCTGTGGGGTGGTCGTAACGTGAACAAAGATTCTCAAGAATTGCATCACGCTGTTTGCTGTGCCTTTGCACTTGCATCTCCTCACTCCTTTCGCTAACGATAATCGTTATCGTTAGCGTTATTATAGCGTACAAATCTGTGTTTGTCAATAGCTTTTAAAAAATTTTTTGGCTTTTGCCGAATATTTTTAAATTCAGACCAAGTATCTCGTGTTGCTTGAAAAAAAGCGTTTCAGACAGTATCATAATTATCGTAAGGAGGCTTCTTATGAAATTCAGACTGATAATTGATAATAACCGTGAAGAGGAAGTGATAGTTTATTCTCATAAAGAGTCAGATCTGACTGACGAAATCAGGCGGCTTGTTGAAAATGAAGCAAATGAAATTATCGGATATATCGAAAGAGAAGCATATAAACTGAGTACATCGGAGATTTATTGCGTCGTTGCAGAAGATAATAATGTATATGCAATAACCGAAAAAAGCAGATTCCGAGTTAAACTCAGACTTTATCAGCTTGAAGAGATTCTCGGAGATGATTTTGTTAAAATAAACCAATCGTGCATTGTCAACATCAGAAAAATCAGAAAATTCGATTCGTCTTTGGGCGGCATGTTGAAAGTTGTGCTTACAAACGGATATTCCGATTATGTTTCACGCCGTAATATCAGATACGTAAAAGAAAGGTTAGGTGTAAAATAATGAATAAATATTTAAAAGAGTTTTTGCACAGAGGATTGATTTTTGGCGGTTTCGGCCCGATAATATTAGGAATAGTTTATTTTATTCTTTCAAAAACATTAAATGATTTTTCGCTTAACGGCACTGAGGTTCTGCTCGGTATTGTTTCAACTTATCTGCTTGCTTTTGTTCAGGCAAGTGTATCCGTTTTTAATCAGATTGAGCATTGGTCAACTCCCAAATCTCTTTTCTGCCATTTCGGTTCGCTCTATGCCGTATATGTTTTCTTCTATGTGGTAAATTCATGGATACCGTTTGAATGGGGAGTTATCGGAATATTCACTTTGATATTTGTTGCTCTTTATTTCATAATATGGTTTACGGTTTATTTTATTATCAGATCAACAAAAAAGAAACTTAATTATGCAATCAGATAATTAAAAAAAGACAAGGCGGTTAACCGTCTTGTCTTTTTGCAAATTCGCTGAGTTTTTCACCTGCTATGCGGTAAACAGTCCATTCATCCATAGGCGTTGCTCCGAGCGATAAATAAAAATCTATGCTCGGTTTGTTCCAGTCAAGGCAGCTCCATTCAAGCCTTCCGCAACCCCTTTCAACGGCAATTTCCGCAAGCTTTCTGAGTAACGCTTTGCCGTAGCCGTTGCCCCTGTATTCGGGGAGCACAAACAGGTCTTCAAGATAGATTCCCGCTCTGCCGAGAAAAGTTGAAAAATTATGAAAAAACAGAGCAAACCCAACTTCTTTTCCGTTACAAACAGCAAATATAACTTCTGCTTTTTTCTTTTCAAATATCCATTCTTTAAGCAGTTCTGGTGTTGCAACAACATCGCCGAGCATTTTTTCGTAGTCTGCAAGTTTGCAGATAAATTCAAAAATTATATCCGTATCATTTTCGTTTGCAAAGCGGATTTCAAAACTGTTGCCCATTTTATTTACCTCGTTGTTTGTGATTTAAAAACATTATATCATTATTTCAACTCAAATCAAGATTTTTATTTGACAATTACCGAATTATAATATAGAATAACCTGGTAATAAATTTTGAAAGGTGATTTCTGTATGCTTGCAATTATCAACAAAATCATAACAGTTGTGCTTGTCCCGATTTTTATGTGTCCCGTTCTTCCTTTTATCCACGTAGCAAAACTTTTTAACCTTCCCACAGAGCTTGTTTCACTGAGCAAAAACGGTGTAGGCTCAGAGGATGATCCCGTATATCTTACCGCTCACAGAGGCGTTTGGGCTGTTGCACCTCAGAACAGTCTTCCTTCATACAAAGCAGCCGTTGAACTCGGATATTATACCGCTGAGTGTGACATTCACCTCACAAAAGATAACGAATGGGTTCTTATTCATAACAGAGAAGCTGAGTCACAGTTCTGCCAGTTCGGTGAGGTTAAAAATTATACCCTTGAAGAGCTCAAAACATTCAGCTATAAGGGCGGAAGCAATTTCTGGAAATATAAAGACCTCAGAATCGCAACTCTTGATGAATATCTCGATGTTTTTGTGGGCACAAACACCCGTCCTCAGATTGAGATAAAGAGCGAAACATACGATATGCTTTATACCGTTGTTGAAGCAATTGAAGAGAAGAACCTCGTTGAACAGTCAATCGTTATTTCGTTTGACCTTGAACAGCTCAAGGCTATTCATGAACTCAACAGCAACATTGAACTCTGGTATCTTATTGATGAAATAACTTCCGAAGCTATTGCCGATGCAAAGGCTGTAGGCGATAATGTATGGCTTTCACCCAATTTTGACAGAAACAATGCAGATTCAATCAAGCTTGCTCTTGATGCGGGTATAGGCATTTCTTTGTGGACCGTTGATACAATCGAAGATGCAAAGATGCTCTATGACCTCGGTATAAGATATATGGAAACCGATAAACTCTGCAACTGAAATCAAGCGGATAATCATACGATTATCCGCTCTTTTTTCGCTTTTTTGTGTTGACTTTTTTTGTTATTATGGTATACTTAATAAAGTAATTGCAGAGAGGTATTATTAATGAGTTTCACTGTTAAAGGATGCAAAATAAACGGTCAGGGTAATCCTGCTGATATCGTTGTTTCAGGCGGCGTCATCGACGGTGCCTATGATACCGTTTTTGAATTTGATAATTGTGTTGTTTTTCCGGGCTTTGTTGATGTTCACGTTCATCTCAGAGAGCCCGGTTTTTCATATAAAGAAACTGTTGAATCGGGCACAAAGGCGTGTGCACACGGCGGATATACAACCGTTTGCTCAATGCCGAATCTCAACCCTGTTCCCGATAATTACGAACACCTCAACGAACAGCTTGAGCTTATAAAAAACAATGCCGTGATGAATGTTGTGCCGTACGGCTCGATAACCGTCGGTCAGAATGGCGAAGAGCTTTCGGATATGAAAGCAATGGCACCTTATGTATGTGCTTTTTCCGATGACGGTAAAGGTGTTCAGAGCGAAGATATGATGCGTGAAGCAATGAAGATTGCAAAATCGCTCGGCAAAATGATTGTTGCACATTGTGAGGATAATTCACTTCTTCGCGGGGGATATATTCACGACGGCAAGTATGCCGTTGAACACGGTCACAGAGGAATCTGTTCCGAAAGTGAATGGAAACCAATCGAGCGTGACTTGAAGCTTGCGGCAGAAACGGGATGTGCATATCACGTTTGCCATATTTCAACCAAAGAGAGTGTTGATCTTATCCGCAATGCAAAGGCTGCGGGCGTTGACGTAACCTGTGAAACCGCACCGCATTATCTTATCCTGAGCGATAAAGACCTTCAGGAACACGGCAGATTCAAAATGAATCCTCCGCTTCGTGATGAGAGTGACAGGCTCGCTCTGATTGAAGGTATATGCGACGGTACGATTGATATGATTGCAACCGACCACGCACCTCATTCCGCAGAAGAAAAAGGCAGGGGACTCGAAAAGAGTGCAATGGGTATTGTCGGCATCGAAACCGCATTTGCATTGCTTTATACCCACCTTGTAAAGAAGAATATTATAACGCTCGATAAACTCATCGAGCTTATGAGTATAAATCCCTCAAAGCGATTTGGCTTTGACAGTTCAGTTGAAAACGGCAATTTTACCGTGTTTGACCTTGAGAGCAAATACGAGATTAACCCCGATGATTTTCTTTCAAAAGGAAGAGCAACTCCGTTTGAAGGATATGAAGTGTACGGCGAATGTCTTATGACAGTTTGCGGCGGAAAAATTGCCTGGAAGAAGGGAGAAGACAATGAATAAGGGAATTTACAAAATAATTTCAAACAACAGGCTGACAAAAGATATATACGAAATGAAGCTCGAAGGCGACACTTCGCATATCACCGCACCAGGTCAGTTTATCAATATTCAGCTTGACGGCTTTTATCTTCGCAGACCTATCTCAATCTGTGACTATGACGATAAAACAATTACAATAATTTATAAAGTTGTCGGTCACGGTACAGAAGCTATGGCAGAGCTTGAGGCGGGCGAATCTCTTGATATTCTCTGCGGCCTCGGTAACGGATTTGACACTTCAAAATGCAACGGTAAAGCTGTTCTTATCGGCGGCGGCGTAGGTGTGCCCCCGATGTATAATCTCTGCAAAAAGCTTATCGCAGAGGGTAAGAAAGTTTCCGTTATTCTCGGATTTAATACAGCAAGCGAAATTTTTTATAAGTCAGAATTTGAACAGCTCGGTGCCAAGGTTTATATTTCAACCGTCGACGGCAGCGAAGGTGTCAAAGGCTTTGTAACAGATGTTCTCAAAGACCTTGAATATGATTATTTCTTCACTTGCGGACCTATGCCTATGTTCAAGGCAATTGAAAAAATTGCGGCAACAAGCGGTCAGTACAGCTTTGAAGAGCGCATGGGATGCGGATTCGGTGCTTGTATGGGCTGCTCGTGTAAAACAAAATACGGCAATAAGAGAATCTGCAGGGACGGCCCTGTACTTGAAAGGGAGGAGATAATATGGTAAACACAAAAGTTAATCTTTGCGGAATTGAGATAGATAACCCTGTTATCCCTGCTTCGGGTACATTCGGTTTCGGTTATGAATTTGCAGAGCTTTACGATATCAACTGCCTTGGTACTTTCTCGTTTAAAGGTACAACCAAAGATGCTCGTTTCGGTAATCCCACACCCAGAATTGCTGAGTGTGACAGCGGTATGATAAATGCCGTAGGACTTCAGAATCCGGGTGTTGATAAAGTTATCAGCCACGAACTCCCCGAACTCAAAAAATGTTTTTCAAAGCCTGTTATGGCAAATGTCAGCGGTTTTTCGATTGAAGATTATGCTTATACCTGCGAAAAACTCGATAAAGAAGAGCAGGTCGGCTGGCTTGAAGTCAATATCAGCTGCCCCAATGTACACGGCGGCGGTATGAGTTTCGGTACTTCTCCCGAAGCTGCGGCAGAAGTTACAAAAGCTGTTAAGGCAGTAACAACAAAACCCGTAATAATAAAACTCTCACCCAATGTTACGGATATTGTTGCAATTGCAAAAGCCTGTGAAGAAGCAGGTGCAGACGGTGTAAGCCTTATCAATACTCTTCTCGGTATGAGAATAGACCTTAAAACAGGCAAACCCGTAATCGCAAATAAAATGGGCGGTTTCTCGGGTGCCGCAATCAAGCCTGTAGGTATCAGAATGGTATATCAGGTTTGTCAGGCAGTTAAAATTCCCGTTATCGGTATGGGCGGTGTTTCAACCGCTGAGGATGTTATCGAATATATGATGGCAGGTGCAACGGCTGTTGAGGTCGGTGCGGCAAACCTCATCAATCCCTATGCAAGCAAGGAAATTGTTGAAAATCTTCCTGTTGCAATGGCTAAATACGGTATTAAAAATTTAAATGATATAAAAGGATGTGCACACAATGGGTAAAGACGTAATCATCGCTTGCGATTTCAGCAGCAAGCAGGCAGTAATGGATTTCCTTGATAAATTCACAGAGGAAAAACCTTATGTAAAAATCGGTATGGAGCTTTTCTATGCCGAAGGTCCTTCAATCGTTAAGGAAATCAAGGCAAGAGGCCACAAAATTTTCCTTGACCTCAAACTCTGCGATATTCCCAACACAGTTAAAAAGGCTATGAGCGTTCTCAGCGGTCTTGATGTTGATATGACAAATCTTCACGCAAGCGGTACAATCGAAATGATGCAGGCAGCTCTTGAAGGTCTTACAAGACTCGACGGCACAAGACCTCTTCTTATCGCCGTAACTCAGCTTACTTCAACAAGTGAAGAGAGAATGAGAGAGCAGCTTCTTATTGATAAACCCCTTGATGAGGTTGTTATGCACTATGCTTCAAATGCCGAAAAGGCAGGTCTTGACGGCGTTGTATGTTCACCTCTCGAAGCAGGTAAAGTTCACGACAGATGCGGTGCAAAGTTTGTAACCGTTACTCCCGGTGTACGCTTTGCAGACGGCGATATCGGTGATCAGGTAAGAGTTACAACTCCCGAAAAGGCAAAGGAACTCGGCTCAGACTATATCGTAGTCGGCAGACCTATCACCGCAGCCGAAGATCCCGTTGCAGCATACAGAAGATGTGTTGCAGAGTTCGTAGGTTAATTCGTTAATAATTTCAGGAGGAATAAATAATATGGAAAAGCTTATTGCAAAAGATTTACTTTCAATCGGTGCTGTTTTTCTTCGCCCCGAAGAGCCCTTCACATGGGCAAGCGGTATCAAAAGCCCTATCTACTGCGATAACAGACTCACTCTTACAGCTCCCGCAGTAAGAACAGATGTTGAAAAGGGTCTTGCAGAAATCGTTAAGAATCACTATCCCGATGCTGAGGTGCTTATGGGTACTTCAACTGCAGGTATTGCTCACGCAGCAATCACAGCTCATCTTCTTGATATGCCTATGGGTTATGTACGTTCAGGTGCAAAAGACCACGGCAGAGGCAATCAGATTGAAGGCAAGCTTGAAAAGGGTCAGAAGGTAGTTGTTATTGAAGACCTTATTTCAACAGGCGGCAGTGTTATCGAAGTTGTTGAAGCACTTCGTGAAGCAGGTGCAGAAGTTCTCGGTATTGCAAGCATCTTCACATACGGTATGAAGAAGGGTCTTGACAGACTTGCAGCTGCAGAAGTTAAGAACGTAAGCCTTACAAACCTTGATGTAATAGCAGAAGTAGCAGCAGAAATCGGCTATATCAAGCCCGAAGATGTTGCCCGTCTTATTGCTTTCAGAAACAACCCCTCCGACGAAAGCTGGATAGGGGGAGCAAAATGAGAAGTCTTATAGACATTCTTTCGCTCTCAACAGAAGAAATTGACGAACTTATTGCCGTTGCCGAGGATATTATTGCAAATCCCGTGGCATACCGTGATAAGTGCAGATACAAAAAACTTGCAACACTTTTCTTTGAGCCTTCAACAAGAACCCGTCTCAGCTTTGAGGCGGCAATGTATGAGCTCGGCGGTCAGGTGCTCGGCTTTTCCGAAGCCAATTCATCATCTGCCGCAAAAGGCGAAAGTGTAGCTGATACGGCAAGAACGGTAAGCTGTTATGCCGATATCATCGCAATGCGTCATCCCAAGGAAGGTGCACCCCTTGTTGCTTCAATGGCATCAAGTGTGCCCATTATCAACGCAGGTGACGGCGGCCATAATCATCCCACACAGACTCTGACCGACCTTCTCACAATCAAGCGTGAAAAAGGCAGACTCAATAACCTTACAATCGGCTTCTGCGGTGACCTTAAATTCGGCAGAACCGTTCATTCGCTTATTGAGGCTATGTCGAGATATACAGGTATCAAGGTCGTTCTTGTTTCACCTTATGAGCTTCAGCTTCCCGGTTATCTAAAAAAAGAAACTCTTGAAGCAAAGGGTATTGAATACATTGAAACAACCGATCTCAATGCGGTTATGCCCGAACTCGATATTCTTTATATGACACGAGTTCAGCGTGAACGTTTCTTCAACGAAGAAGATTATCTCAGACTTAAGGACAGTTATATTCTTACTCCCGAAAAGCTTGTTGATGCAAAGAGCGATCTTGCAATTCTTCATCCGCTGCCCAGAGTTAACGAGATT
>JAXJVE010000107.1:0-2858 GCA_036308705.1 Acutalibacteraceae bacterium | reverse complement strand
GAAGAAAACAGCGGCAAAAATCTTATTATCGAAGGCTGCAGTGCGGATATTGCCAAAACAGAAGAAAGCATTGAAAACGAACTTCAGAACCTTTATGACGATATTATGGGAAGCGGCCCGCAGACCATTGTGCCCAACCCCATGTCGATGATAACTTCAACCGAAACTCCCGAGGAAAACACTGCTCTCGGCGAGCTGTGGATGGACCCCGAAGATTATTTTGATGCAGATATCCCCGTTGTTGCACTCGACAGCGATGAGCCCGAGGTCAACGAGGTTTCTCAGGATGCGTATTTTGTGCCCGAGGCTGCCGTTGAAGAGGATGAAGATATTGTTGACACCGCAAAAGACGATATTTTCAATATGATTGATATGCTCAAGGCGGAGTCTGACGAAAGCGGATTCAGCAGTATTCTTTCAGAAATTGAGTCAAACGAAGGTATATCAACAGCTTCAGACAGCGTAACTGCCGCTTCTCAGCCTGTAACCGCCCCTGCGGAAGATGAACCTTCGGATGAATATGTGAGCGATATCGCCATACCCGAGCTTATAGAAGAAACAGACGGCGGCGAAAATCAGTTTGATTTTGAAGATGATTACGAGGGCGAGCTTGCAAAAATCCTTGCTCAGGACGAGCCTGTTATCAACCTTCAGCCCGTTGAAACTCCTTCCGAACAGGCTGTAACCGATACTTCCGATTATGATAATTCGTCCGAAAAACTCTATCAGCCCGAGTCGATGAGCGGCGGACTTTCATATTTCACTCAGGAGGAATACGAAGCTCGTATTCAGAATGAAGAAAAGAAAAACCTTCAGGCAAAAAAGTCAGAACCCGCCCCCAAAAAGAAGTCATCCGCAGGCGATGTTGTAAGAACTGTTGTTCTTGCAATTTCATCAACCGTAATCGTTGCCTGTGTGGGATTCCTTATTTATTACTATCTTGTCAACCCCTGGCTTGTTGAAAAGAAACATCAGGAAACCGCTCAGCAGATGCAGGATATTATGGTTGAGCAAAATATGACAGGCGTTGTTGACCCCACTCTTGCCAAGGACTTCCCCGGCATAAACTTCCCCGAGGGTATACGTGCAAAATATGCTCATCTCTATGCTCAGAACGAGGATATGAGAGGCTGGATTGAAATTCCCGGAGCCTGCCCCCTTCCGATAGTTATAGGCGATGACAACGATTATTATCTCAAGAGAAACTTTGAAGGCAAGAGAACCGATTACGGTGTACCCTTCTTTGACTACAGAATGACAGATTTCAAAAATCTTCATACAAATACCGTTATTTACGGCCACAATATGCGTTCCGATGACCTTGTTTTCGGTATTCTTGAAAACTACAGATACCTTGACTGGTATAAAGAAACTCCCGTTATTGAGTGTAACACCATTTACGGCGACTACACATGGCTCGTTTATGCGGCGTTTATCACAAACTCAAATCCCGACCACGATAACGGCTACTACTTCCCCTATAATTTCATTGATATGCCCGAGAGCGAATTTGCTCAGTATATTGAAGAAATTGATAAGAGAAAATTCTATACAACAGGCGTTGATATCAACACAAGCGATAAGATTCTCACCCTTTCAACCTGTGCTTACGACTTCACCGATGCAAGGCTCGTTGTTGTTGCAAGACTCAAACGTGAGGGCGAAAGCGTAAGCGTTGATACCTCAAGGGCTTATGAAAATCCCAACCCCAAGTATCCCCAGAAATGGTATGATGTAAACAAAAAAACAAATCCCTATGCAGAAGACTCCAGATGGTAAATTTTAAGGAATGAATGGTGAAAGAATGAAGAGAAAGGTGAATATCTGCACCCTTCGTGCCGCTGCGGCACAGGGAGCGGCGGATTTACTTGAGCAAAAACTCAGAGGATATGATTCACAGGCTTCATCGGCAGATTACGGCGACCCCGTTTCGCTTGCCGATGCTGTGGCTGACTATACCCAAAACGGCGGAATTATCGTTGCCGCCGCATCCCTTTCCGAGTTTCTTAACGTAAAATACCGTCTTCTCAAGCTCTTCTCTTCAAAAATCACCAGAAACAGTGCCATCATTTCCGCTATGGGCGATAACGCCCCCGAAAACCCCAAAGAAAAAGACCTGCACGCCGCAATGCCCGAAAAATCAAAGGCTTTTGTTTCGGCAGACGGTCTGTTCACTCCGTTTGCAAAAGAATATAACGGTGCAATCGTTATGCTTATGCCTCTTGATGAGGCAAGGCTCGTTGCCTCATTTGAAAACGGTGCGGAATCCTTCTTTTCAAACGCACTTTCAGGTATTGCAACCCCGCAAAAGCCGAGTATGTCACAGGTAAAAGCAAGCGTTGAAAAGGTTATAAAAAGCGGAAAAACCGTTGCAATTTCACCGTGCGGAAGCTCAAAAGCGATTCTTACCGTTATTGCGGCTGTGCCCGACAGCGAAGATGCTTTTATTCCCGATTCAACCCTCAGAGAAAGAGCTGAAAACGAGAATATTGAAGATTATATTTCTCAGAGTGCAAAATTATCCAAAGAAACCGCAGAAGCCGACCTCGGTGTAAGCATTTCGGAAATCACCTGTGCCGAAAACGGCGAGGAATATGTGACCGTCTGCGTTGCCGATTCTCACAAAGCAAAGGCGGCAAGGGTATTTGCAATCCCCGGCGAAGATAAAAAAATGCTTATGGCGGCGGCGGTTATTCAGCTCTGCTCAATGCTCGAAGAATACACGGGTACCGCAGGTTTTGTTATGCCGCCCAAAAAACGCTCAAAAGCCCCGCTTATCATTGCAATTTCGGCAGTTGTGCTCGCAATTCTGATATGCCTTTCGGTTGGTGCCTTTGCAATTTTCAGCAAAGATAAAT
>JAXJVE010000106.1:0-9248 GCA_036308705.1 Acutalibacteraceae bacterium | reverse complement strand
TACGCTGTAGCCGTTGCCTGTGCCGAGGTTATGGGTGAAGCAACCGTTTCCGCCAAGAACTTTTTCAACTGCCTTGATGTGACCGAGTGCAAGGTCAACAACATGAATATAGTCACGCACGCCTGTGCCGTCGGGTGTATCGTAGTCATCGCCAAAAACATTAAGAGCTTCTCTTTTGCCGATTGCAACCTGAGCGATATAGGGAACAAGGTTGTTGGGGATGCCGTTGGGGTCTTCACCGATTCTGCCGCTTTTGTGAGCACCGATGGGGTTGAAATAGCGGAGAAGTGAAATGCTCCATTCATTATCGGATGCATAAAGGTCCTTAAGGATTCTTTCTATGTAAAGTTTTGTTGTGCCGTAGGGGTTGGTTGTTTTGCCTTCGGGCATATCCTCCTTAAGAGGTGAGGGGTTTTCGCTGCCGTAAACTGTTGCCGATGAGCTGAAAACAATCTTTTTGCAGCCTGCAGCAGCCATAGCCTGGCAAAGGATAACCGTTCCGCCGATGTTGTTATCATAGTATTCAAGAGGCTTTGAACAGCTTTCGCCAACCGCTTTAAGACCTGCAAAGTGAATAACTGCATCAATCTTGTTTTCTGCAAAAATTTTGTCAAGACCTTCACGGTCACGGATATCACATTCGTAAAATTTAACATCCTTGCCCGTAATTTCTTTTATACGTTTTACACTTTCGCTCTTGCTGTTGCAGAGATTATCAAGTATAATAGTATCATAGCCCGCATTGAGAAGTTCAACGCAGGTGTGTGAGCCGATGAAGCCGGCACCGCCTGTAACGAGAATTGACATTGCAATATCCCTCCATTATAATTCTACATATACTATTATAAATATATTTTTCAATAAAATCAACGGAAGTGTAAACAATATTTTCAAAAAAGGTTGTGTATTTTTTGTTAAGCTATGAAAATTTGAGGAAAGATGAAGAAATTATTATGTATATCAATGCCGCAAACGATGTTCTCGGTGCAATCGGATATACGGAGCACGGCCTTGCTCACGCAGTTAAAACAGGTACGGATGCAAGCCGTATTCTTGAAACTTTAGGCTACAGCGAAAGAGAATGTGAGCTTGCAAAAATAGCGGGTCTTCTTCACGATATAGGTAACACCGTAAACCGTGCCGACCACGCACACAGCGGTGCATATCTTACATTCGACTTGCTCAGGGCAAGAAATTTTCCGCCTGAAGAAGTTATTGCGGTAACAACCGCTATCGGTCATCACGACGAAAAAACCGCCGCTCCCGTAACACCGCTTGCCGCCGCACTCATCCTTGCAGATAAAAGCGATGTGCGTACCTCGAGAGTACGCAACAAAAACACGGTTTATACCGATATTCACGACAGAGTGAATTATGCGGTTTTTGATTCAAAACTTGAAGTTATCAAAGAAAACAAACTTATAAAACTTACGCTCAGAATAGATACTCTTGTGTGCCCCGTTATGGAGTATTTTGAAATATTTCTTGAAAGAATGGTGCTTTGTAAAAAATCCGCCGCATTTCTTGATTGCGATTTTGAGCTTATTATTAATGATACGAGGTTGTTGTAATGTATAATTTAACAGATATCGGAACGGTAAAAGATATTCTCGGCAGACACGGTTTTCATTTTTCGAAAGCACTCGGTCAGAATTTTATAGTCAATCCGTCGGTGTGTCCCCGAATGGCGGAAGAAAGCGGTATTGACGAAAACTGCGGTGTAATCGAAATCGGTGCAGGTATAGGTGTTCTTACCGCAGAGCTTGCAAAAAGAGCAAAAAAGGTTGTTGTTATTGAAATTGACACAAAACTTCTGCCTATTCTTGATGAAACACTCAAAGATTTTGATAATATCGAAATTATAAATCAGGATGTACTTAAAACAGACCTTGCGGCACTTATCAAAGAAAAATTCGGCGGTATGCCCGTTTATGTGTGTGCAAATCTGCCTTATTACATCACATCGCCTGTTATTATGACCCTTCTCGAAAGCAGATTGCCGATTGAAGCAATTACCGTTATGGTTCAGAAAGAAGCCGCACAAAGGCTCTGTGCACCTGTCGGCAGCAGACTTTCGGGTGCCGTTACGGTTGCGGTTGATTATTATGCAAAAGCACAAAAGCTTTTTGATGTTTCTGCAGGCTCGTTTATGCCGGCTCCCAAGGTAGACAGTTCTGTTATCAGAATGGATATCAGAAAAGAGCCTGAAATAAAAATTACAGATGAAGCACTTTTCTTTAAAATGGTGCACGCCGCTTTCGGTCAGAGAAGAAAAACCGCTTCAAATTCAATCAGTTCAGGTTCGGGAATTCCCAAGGATATTGTTATAAAAGCCATTGCGGAATGCGGGTTTGAACCTTCCGTCAGAGCAGAGAGTATGACTATGCGGGATTTGGCGGATCTGAGCGAAAAAATAGGGGAACTGTTATAATTTATCCTTGACAAAAAAATAGATATAAGTTAATATCAAAGAGTAAATAAAAGCAATGATAGAGGTGCGAAAATTAAGAGTAGCTCATTCCTCAGCGGGTATTCGGAGTGAGTGAAAGGGATTTTCGCCGAAGCTTATGCCTTGCCCCGAAAAGGTATTTGCTGGGCTGATGCAGAATATGCAGCAGACTGTCACGGTTTTGTGGAGAGCTATCTGAGAAATATCTTTGATATGATTTTTGGATTTATGCTTCGATATGCAGCCGTGTATATCGAAGCTTTTTGTTTCATAAAAATGGAGGTAGAAAAATGACACGCAAAAGAAAACTTCTGGCACTCATTATGGCGATTGCATTAATCGGTTCTCTTTTCTGCACAATCGGTTTTGCAGCTGCTGAAGAAGCTCCTGCCGCTGAAGTTGCCGCAAACGTTGTTTCGGTTGACATTGACGGTGAGATTGCAGAGTATGACCTTAATGACGGCGAAGGTGCTCAGGCATATGTGGATTCATATGCAGATAACCTTACAAATGACCCCGGTTTCAAAACAAATATAGCTTCGGCTATCGCAAAAATCCGCGAAAGCATAAGCAAGTATGCAACAATATGGGCACTTGTTCCTCCCATTATTGCAATTCTTCTTGCTCTTATCACAAAAGAAGTTTATTCATCCCTTATCATCGGTATTGTTGTTGGCGGCTTTATTTATGCGGGCGGCAATTTTGAAACCGCAATCAACCATGTTCTGTTTGACGGCTTCGTTGCAAGCCTTTCAGACAGCTACAATATGGGTATTATTGTGTTCCTTGTTCTTCTCGGTGCACTTGTTGCGATGATGAACAAAGCGGGCGGCTCGGCAGCATTCGGCAGATGGGCTTCAAAGCACATCAAGTCAAGAGTCGGTGCTCAGCTTGCAACAATTCTTCTCGGCTGCCTTATCTTTATTGATGACTATTTCAACTGCCTTACAGTCGGCTCGGTTATGAGACCCGTTTGCGACGAAAAGAAAGTTTCAAGAGCAAAGCTCTCATATCTTATCGACGCAACAGCAGCTCCCATCTGTATCATCGCTCCCATTTCATCATGGGCTGCAGCGGTTGCAGGTTTTGCAAAGGGTGCGGGTGCAGACAGCGGCATCAGCCTTTTCATCAACGCAATTCCCTATAACTTCTATGCTATCTTTACAATCATTATGATGGTTGTTCTTGCAGTATCAAAGCTTGACTACGGCCCGATGAGACTTCACGAAAAGAACGCTCTTGAAAAAGGCGACCTCTTCACAACAGGCGACAGAGTATCAAGCGACGATATCGACGCAAACCCCAAGGGCAGAGTTCCCGACCTCATCATTCCCGTTGTTGTTCTTATTATCGCCTGCGTTTTCGGTATGATTTATTCAGGCGGATTCTTCAGCGGCGAAAACTTTATTGACGCATTCTCAAATTCAGATGCATCCGTAGGTCTTGTTATCGGCTCGGCAATTGCATTTGTATTTACCGTTGTATATCTTCTTGTAAGAAGAGTTATCAGCTTCAAGGATGCTATGGGTTCGCTCCCCGAAGGCTTCAAAGCTATGGTTCCCGCTATCCTTATTCTCACCTGTGCATGGACTCTTAAGGCTATGACAGACAGCCTCGGTGCAAAGATCTTCATTTCACAGCTTGTTGAAGGCAGTGCGGGTGCATTCAAAATGTTCCTTCCCGCAATCATCTTCCTTATTGCTGTTGGTCTTTCATTTGCAACAGGTACATCATGGGGTACTTTCGGTATTCTTATCCCCATCGTTCTCAGCGTATTCCCCGCAGGCGATCCTCTTATGATTGTTTCAATCTCGGCTTGTATGGCGGGTGCTGTTTGCGGCGACCACTGCTCACCCATTTCAGATACAACAATTATGGCATCTGCGGGTGCACAGAGCAACCATATCAATCACGTTTCAACCCAGCTTCCCTATGCACTTACCGTTGCGGGTATCTCGTTTGTAACTTATGTTCTTGCAGGTGCGTTTGCACAGGTTAACGTTCTTGCAGAAACAAAGTTTGCAGATACTGCAATTGCTCAGGTTGCAGATAAGTTCAACTTTGCACTTATTGCACTTCCCGTAGGTATTGTTCTTACAGTCGGCATACTTCTTATAATCAAATTCGCAACAAAGAAGAAATCATAAAAATCAAGGCGGTCACAGTTTTGTGGCCGCCTTTGTGTTTTATTGAAATTAATAAAAAAAGAAGGGGCGATTAATTATCGCCCCTGTTTTATTCAGTTGAGAAGAGTGATGATATCAATTGCACTTACGGGGCAAGCTTCGTGACACTTGCCGCAACCTATACATTTTTCATAATCAACCTTTGCACAGAAGTTAACGATTGATACTGCATCGTATTCGCATGCTTTAACGCACTTCATACAGCCGATACAACCTGTTTTACATTCCTTGCGTGTAACTGCACCCTTGTCGTGATTCTTACAAAGCACAGCGGCTTTTGTTTCGTGAAGGGGCATCATTTCGATAAGACCCTTCGGACAGGTCTTGACGCACATTTTACAGGCTTTACACATATAGGGATTGATTCGTGCAATGCCGTCGCAAATGCTGATTGCATCGTATTCACAAACTTCCATACAGTCGCCGTAACCGAGGCAGCCGTAGATACATTCTTTGGGGCCGCCGAAAATCTGAGTTGCCATTTTGCAGCTTTTAACGCCCTGATATTCAAGCTTTACTTCTGCATTTACGTTATGACCCTGACAAAGCACAACCGCCGCCATAGGCTTTACCTCGCCTGCGGCAAGACCTGTAATTTCACCGATTGCCTTTGCGGTATCATTGCCGCCGGGGGCACATAATGCTGTATCTGTTGTTTCGCCTTTTGAAAGTGCAGCTGCATAACCGTCACAGCCCGAGAATCCGCAGGCACCGCAGTTTGCACCGGGAAGACATTCTCTGATAGCTTCCGCCTTTTCGTCAACGGGTACTGCAAATATTTTTGATGCAACCGAAAGTCCAAAACCTGCAATAAGACCGATAGCGGCAACAACGCCGACTGCAAGTAAAATTAAACTCCAATCCATTTACCGCCACCTCCTTACTGTGGGAACATATTCTCAACAAGACCTGTGAAGCCCATAAATGAGAGCGAAACGATTGATGCCGCAATAAGAACAATGGGAAGTCCCTGAAGGAATTTAGGGATATCGCAACCTTCAAGTCTGCTTCTTACACCTGAGAAAATAACCATTGCAAGCATAAATCCGATACCTGCACCGATACTGTTGAGAATTGACTGACCGAAACCTGCACCGTTCTGTACGTTGAGAAGAACAACGCCGAGAACCGCACAGTTTGTTGTGATAAGAGGAAGATATATGCCGAGAGCATTATAAAGGGGCGGCATAAACTTTTTGAGAATAAGTTCAACAAGCTGAACAAGTGCCGCAATAACAAGAATGAATACGATAGTCTGAAGGTATGCAAGCTTTTCTTTGAGGATGAATTCGTTGATGGGCCAGGTAACTGCCGTTGCAAGAGCCATAACGAAGATAACCGCACCTGACATACCTACTGCGGTGTTGAGCTTTTTTGAAACGCCGAGGAAGGGGCATATACCGAGGAATTTACAGAGAACGAAGTTTTCCGTAAGAATAGCGGTGAGGAGAATAGAAAGTGCCCATTTCATATTGCCTTATCCTCCTTTTCTTCTGCACAGGTTTTGCCGTCTGCAATGAGTGCACAGTTTTTAGCCATCGGGCAAGCCTTACAGCCGCCGAGCTCTGCACGGGGTTTGCCCTTCTTTTCGGCAATCTTGTTTGCACAAGCCATAAGAATACCGAATGTGAAGAAGCCGCCTGGTGCGAGAATGAATATAAGCATCGGGCTTAAGCCGAGTGCGTTGCCTTCTTTGATAATTTCAAAGCCGTTCCAGCTGATATCGCCGAATACTGCAAGAAGGTCTTTGATGCCTACGAGGAATGTGCCCGCACCGAGAACTTCTCTGATTGCAGCCATGCAGCAGAGTGCCATTGTAAAGCCAACGCCCATACCTACGCCGTCAACCGCAGAAGCGATAACGGAGTTTTTGCCTGCAAACGCCTCAGCTCTGCCGAGAATGATGCAGTTAACAACGATAAGGGGGAGGAATACGCCGAGCGATTCATCAAGGGCGGGAACAAATGCCTTTACAAGCATCTGAACTATTGTAACAAAAGATGCGATAATAACTATGTAAGCGGGGATACGCACCTTTGAGGGGATAACTTTTCTGAGAAGAGAAATTGCCATATTTGAGCAGATGAGAACGATTGTTGCCGCAACACCCATACCGATAGCGTTTGCAACGCTTGTTGAGGTTGCAAGGGTGGGACAGGTGCCGAGAACGAGGCGTAAAACGGGGTTTTCGGCGATAAGACCTTTTGTAAACTCCTTACGGAGCGATTTCTTTTCAGCCAATGTTCTCACCTCCTGCAAGTTCTATGGCTTCGTTTACGGCAGCAACAACTGCTCTTGAAGTGATTGTTGCACCTGTAATTGCATAGATTGAATTTTCTCCGTCAACATCTTTTGAAACGGTGATGCCGCCGATAAGATTGTTGAACTGTTCACGCCATTTTGCGTCTGTTTTTGATTTTGCACCAAGGCCCGGAGTTTCACTGTGTGAAAGAATGCTGATGCCGGTAACCTTGCCGTCAGCGGTAACGCCTGTCATAACTTCAACCGCACCGCCGTAGCCCTTTGAAGAGGTAACAACAACATATCCGATAACATTGTTGTTTTCGTCAAATGCGGGAACAACTTTATCGTTTTCGTTTTCTTTTTCGCCGAAGCTTGCCGCATCGGGGAAAACTTCAAGTCTTGTATCTTCTTCTTTCTGAATTGCGAGCTTCTCAATTTCGGGAGCCGTAACACCGTTTGTGATGCCGAGAAGTGCGGTTGCAACAAGGCAGATGACGAAAAGAGTTATTGTGGGAACAAGATATTCCTTCATTGTTTTCATTTTGCGTCAGCCTCCTTTGCCTTTTTCTCCTTTTTGGGTGTGCCGAAGGGCTTGGGAGTTGTGATTCTCTCAATATGAGGAACAAGAAGATTCATAATAAGAATAGCGAATGATACGCCTTCGGGGAGTGAACCGAAAATTCTGATAAGTGCAGTCAGAATACCGCAGCCTACACCGAAGATGTATTTGCCGTCTGTATTGATGGGGCTTGTTGCATAGTCGGTAGCCATAAAGAATGCACCGAGGAAAAGACCGCCGCTCATAAACTGATATGCAGCATAGGTAAGAGCCTCAACGGGGTCTCGTTTGATAATAAAGCCTGTAACAAGCATAATGAGGGCAAATGAGCCGAGATATGCAAGCGGAATTTTGAATGAAATAACTTTTCTTGCGATAAGATAGATACCGCCGATAAGAAGTGCAACCGTACAGGTTTCACCGAGAGAACCTGCTCTGTTGCCGATGAACATATCGAGAAGTGAGGGGAGAACAGCGTTTTCTTCACCGTAAAGAGCAAGGGGAGTTGCGGTTGTCATAACTTCGGGCTTTGTAATCCATGCAAGGGGTTTCGCCCATTCACTGCCGCTCATTTTTGTTGCGAATGAGAGCAGAAGAACGATTCTTGCGGTGATTGCGGGGTTAGCAAAGTTCTGACCGATACCGCCGAAGAACTGCTTGACAACAACTATGGCAACAACCGAGCCGACAGCAGCTATCCAAAGAGGAACGGTTGAAGGCAGATTGAATGCAAGGATAAGACCTGTTACAACCGCACTCAGATCGCCGATTGTGTTGTGGCGTTTCATAACTTTTCGTGATATGTATTCAGCAAGAACGGAAGTTATAACCGTTGTGGCCGTTACGGCAAGAACCTTCGGACCAAAGAATACGAATGATGCAATAAGAGCGGGGATGAGAGCAATTATAACATCAAGCATTATTCTTGTTGTTGTTTTTTCGCTTCGGATATGAGGCGAAGCACTTACAACAAGTTTTTTACCGTTTACCATTATTTTTTGCCCTCCTCTCTGAGAATTGACTTTGCAAGTCGCATATGCTGAACAAGGGGCTTGCCTGCGGGGCAGGCGAATGCACAGCTTCCGCATTCCATACAAACCATAATGCCTGCGTGGTTGAGTGTATCAACGTCTTTTGCCTTTGCGGCTCTGACAATGTTTGTGGGCATAAGGCTCATCGGACACGCAACAACACATCTGCCGCAGCGGATACAGTCGGTTTCTTCCTTAAGAACCGCATCGCCTTTTGCGAATGCAAGAATTGCGTTATTCTGCTTGAGGATGGGGAGGTCTGTGCCTACTATTGCAAGACCCATCATCGGGCCGCCTGTAATGATTTTACAGGGTTCTTCCTTGAAACCGCCACAGAATTCGATAATTTCGCCGATGTTTGTGCCTATGGGAACTCTTATGTTGTTGGGCTTTTTGATAGCTGAACCGTCAACGGTGATTGAACGGCTGATAAGGGGCTTACCTGTTCTTACATAACGTGCGATAAAAGCAACCGAAGCAACGTTCATAACAACACAGCCTACGTCTGCGGGAAGCTTTCCGGGAGGAACTCTTCTGCCTGTTGCAGACTGAACCATCATTTTTTCAGCACCCTGAGGATATTTTGATTCAAGAACCATAAGGTCAACTTCGTTGTCGATATCTTCTTCATGGTCTGCAATATCTTTGAGAACACCGAATGCATCGGGCTTGTTATCTTCAATGCAGATAACAACTTTTTTGAAGCCGAGCATTTTCTTGAGAAGATAAACACCCGCAAGAATATTCTTTGAGTTTTCAACACATTCACGGTAGTCAAC
>JAXJVE010000105.1:0-2739 GCA_036308705.1 Acutalibacteraceae bacterium | reverse complement strand
GTAAGAGGTTTGTAATAACCTTAAGTGTATAATACTTTCATCATTTAAGAAAAGGAGACAGCACTAATGAAATTATTAAAAGTACTTATCAGCATGCTTCTTGTTGTGACTATGTGCATAACAATGGTGATGCCTGCAAGCGCAGGAAGAATCACTTATTATTTAAGTGACCTCAAAATGGCAGAAGCAGCCACAGCAGACGAAGCAAAACAGCTTCTCACAGCTGCAGGCTATGAAATCCTTGATAAAAACCTTAACCCCGGCGGTGACAAGGCTGTTTATCTCGGCTACAAGAAGTCAAAGAATGTTGACGATGCCATCACAGACGTAAAGGTTATGAACATGAAAGGCGGTTTCAATGTTTCTGACTATGAAACCATCTTCGAGGAAGCAATGGATACATACAGCTCGGAGGTTAACAACCTTCGTATTGCGGCAAATGAATTCGCTGCAAACTACAAGGCAGGTAAGAAAGAAGCACAGCTTGCTTACCGTCAGCTCAACTATTACTATGTTGAGGATGACAAAGGCGTAAAGACATACATGGGCGACTATATGCTTAACTTCCCTGGAGATAACAAGGACTTTGCAGATATTCTCTTAAAGGGTAACCCTAACATTCTTGATAATATCAGAATTCTTCTTTCAATGGGTGTTGCTGATGACGGTGACCTTATTGAGCGTATTAAGGCATCGGTTGCAGACAAATCAGTATATACTAAAGACAAGTATTTTGATAACGCAAAAGAGCTTACAGGCAAAATTCAGCAGTTAAAGAAAATGCTCGCTGATGCACAGGCTGAAATTGCAGAGATCGAAGCTGATACCGAAATGACTCAGGAAGAAAAAGATCTTGCATTAGTGATGCCTACCTATATTGTTACTCTTCTCGGTAGCTTTGATCTTGTTTTAGCATCTATTCCTTACGGCGAAACAAACTACAGAGAATATTTTGAAAATGCTACAGATGTTGATTACAAGCTTCTTTATCCCTTTGTTGAGGCTATGACAGAAGGTCAGCGTGCAATGGCAGTTTCAGGTCAGCTTCATTCAGTGCTTGTTTACAATGCAGTTGAAATGTCCGATGAAGAGCTCGAAGCAAAGCTCAAAGAAACAGAAGAAGGACTTGAACCCTTATCAGTTTACCTTGGTACAGATATGAATCTTCTTGAAGGTGCGGTGGCTGTTACATCAGATGCTTTAAGAGAAGAAGCAGCATCAGGCAACAGCTGGTTTGCTTGCTTCACAGGTAATATGGCAGGTGATATAACAATTTCATCCCTCGTTGGTGTTGGCGGTGTTGCTCTCATAGGTACTTCACTCCACTTCCTTAAGAAGGCAATCGCCAATACAAACTGGTCTCCTGCTGATTTGGAAGCATTAAATGAGTACACGTTTGCTTTAGATCATGAAAAACAACTTTATGATATTGTTAGTAAAGGTTTTAACTCTGATGCGACAGAAAAATCAGCGAATTATATTAAAAGTTTTGAAAAAAGTATCAAAGATTTGAATGCAAAGCATTCTGTCCCGACAAGTACAGTTGTTTTAACATCTCTCGGTATTGCTGCAGGTATTGCAATGATTGCTTTCAGTATTTACTCAATCGTTCGGATTGTTGATAAATACAACCCCAGCTACACAAAGATTCCCTCAAATATGGTAGATACAGTTTCTACTGCAAACGGTAACAGATTCATCAACTACACCGTTGTAAATTCACTCTATCAGGACGGTGATAAAACTGCTGAAAAGCCCGGTGATACAAACGGTTACGACGGTAATCAGTGGAACGCAATTTACTACACAAAGAGCTTCGAAGCAGGTAAGTGTATGACCTCAACAGGCTACTTTATTGATTCAGCTGACAACTTCGGTAAGTACACACCCGTTGCAGGCTTTGGTACAAAGAATTGCTATAACCTCAACTCCTTCAACGGCGAAGAAAACACAGAAACTGTTTATATGGCTTTCGGTAACTCAAACAATAAGAAAACAGCTGAAACATCAGTTCCCACAGTTATCGGCAGTATGTTTGCATATGGTGCAATGGCTATCAGCGGTGTTGTAGGTATGAGTCTTGGTATGTGCATTATGTCACTTATCAAGCGTAAGAAGGAAAGCTGATAATAAACAAAAATTAATAAAAAAAGTCATCCGTTTTGGGTGGCTTTTTTTTAACTAAACCTTATAAAATGTCTTGTTTGTAAGTGGTTTGTAATAGTCTGTTGTATATAATTTAAACTACAGTATATCCAACTGAAAACCTGTGTGTCAGAAGTAAAACATTAATAAGGAGTATATATTTTATTATGAAAAGGTATAAATTATTTTTACCGACAATAATCCTTGTTGCTGCGATTATGCTTACTATGATTTCTGCATTTATTGCCGGTATAGCATTAAAGCCAACGGTTACCGAAAGTGAATTTCCGTTTTCCATCACATACGAATTGGATGGGGAAACCGTAACAATCAAGGATGTTTACAAAGCACGTTATAAAGAGAATAAAAAATATAAATCCCGTACATACATCGGTGAAATTGGTGATTTGGGTGAAGACAATACCATCTACACTCTTAAAACTGAAGAAACCGGGAGAATCGAATTATGGGCCAATTTTTATCCGGACTATCTGATGGGAGACGCCCGGTACGATTACTTTGATGAAGAGGCTTTCGAACCGAGAATTTATTATTATGATGCTGAAGAAAACGAGTTTTATGACAAAGAAACCT
>JAXJVE010000104.1:0-5278 GCA_036308705.1 Acutalibacteraceae bacterium | reverse complement strand
GTTTATGAATACGGTGCAACTCCCGAAGCATTAACAGAAGTTCCTGTATTCCCCGGCAAAGTATTCGCTGACTGGAGCGAAGATATTCCCGCAACAGTAACAAAGGATATCACATTCACTGCTCTTTATGATGACGTTGAATATACTGTAAAATTTGTTGACGGAAGCGAAACACTTGTTGAATTCCCCGCATACTACGGTGCTGAGATTTATGCAGAAGACGTTCCCGAAGGCTACAATGCAGAAGATTCATGGTACATCATAAAAGACGGCGTTGAAACTGTTGTAAACTTCCCCTACGAAGTAAAGGGCGATACAGTTCTTTATGCAGCAGACGAAGCAAATATTCATAACGCAGATTTCTATGTAGACGGCGAACTTTACAAGTCAGTTCCTACAGTTTACGGTGAAGAAATCACAGCTCCCGAAGCTCCCGCAAAACTTGGCTACACTTTCAAGATGTGGGATCCCGAAGTAGGCGTTATGACTGAAAACGGCAAGTCCTTCAACGCTGTATACGAAATCAACACAACAACAATCACATTTACAAATACAGGTGATACGGTAATCGCTCCCATCACAGGCGAATACAACACACCCGTTACAGAAGCAATCCCCACTCCCGTTAAGGAAGGTCACACCTTCGCAGGCTGGAATACACCCATTCCCGCAGTAATGCCCGCAGAGGATATGACAATTGCTGCTCTCTGGACAAAGAACACATATTCAATCAGATTTGAAAATCACGACGGAAGCCTTATCGACGTTGTAACAGACCTTTACGGTGCAGATGTTACAGCTCCCGCACTTCCCGTTGAGCCCGGTTGTTCATATGAGTGGGATCAGGAAGTTCCTGCAACAATGCCCGCAGAGAATATGACAATCAAGGCAGTTCGTTCAACCTTCAGATACAGCATCAACTTTGATACAAACGGCGGCGTGCCCGAAATTGATCCTCTTCTTGATGTTGATTACGGTGCACCCATTGAAAAGCCCGAAGATCCTACCAAGGAAGGCTTCACATTCGGCGGTTGGGCAACAAAGGATGCTCCTGAAACTCCCATTGATTTCCCCGAAACAATGCCCGCTGAAAACCTTGAGCTTGTAGCTATATGGAACACAAATACTCATAAGGCTGTATTTGATGCAGCAGGCGGTATTTTCGCAGACGGCACATCAACAAAAGTTGTTGCCGGTGTTGAATACGGTTCAGATATCGTTGCTCCCGCAGATCCCACAAGAGACGGTTATATCTTTGAAGGTTGGAATCCCACACCAGACAAGATGATTGATGAAGATATGACCTTCACAGCTCAGTGGACTCCCGATCCCAGCGGTTCAGTAGAATATAAGATTAATGTTGTAACAATCAATCCCGCAGATAATTCAGAAATCACACAGACTGTTGTTACAAACTCAGCAAAGAACGGCGAAACAGTTGAAATCATCAAGAAGGGCGCAGCTTCAACAGCTGACCATATCTATACATTTGAAGATATCATTGATTCAGTAAGCAACGTTCTTGACGAAAGCAGAACAACAGTTACATCAATGACTGTAACTCTCGGCGAGGATAACACACTCACAGTTTACTGCAAGCTTGCAGAAATTGAGGTTGTATTCCTTGCAAACGGCGGTAAGTTTGAAAACGGTTCAGGCAATGTGATTGTATCAGGTAAATACGGTGAATCACTCGTTGCTCCCGCAGATCCCGCAAGAACAGGTTATAAGTTCACAGGTTGGCATAAGCCTCTCGAAGGTACATTCACCAAAGCAGATTCTTATGTTGCACAGTGGGAAGCAGAAACTTACTATGCAATCTTCAACATCAACGGTGAAGAATTCGCAAAGGTTCCCTATGAGTTCGGTGAAAAGATTACAGCTCCCGAATACACACCCGCAACAGGTGAAACATTCAGCGGCTGGAATATTCCCACAAACACAGTTATGGGCCCCGGCGATATGATCTTCGATGCAAAACTTACAACAAACGAGTACACACTCTCATACAGCTATTCAACAGCACCTTCAGGTGCAGAACTTCCCGCATCAGCAACAGGTCTTAACTATAACTCAAAGGTTGAGCTCGCAGATGCAACAGTTGTTGAAGGTTATATCTTCAATGGTTGGGAATATAACGGTACTGTTTATGCAGAAGGTTCAGAGTTCACAATGCCCGACGGCAATGTAACAGTTATCGGTTCATACACAGCAATCAGCTATGATATCACTTATGATACAGATGATTCAGCAGTAACTGTTCCCGACAGTGCAACAAAGAGTGCAACAGTCGGTACAGCAATCACTCTTCCCGCAGTTTCAAGAGACGGCTACACATTCGGCGGTTGGAAATATGAAGGTGCAACCTATTCAGCAGGTGCACAGTTCACAATGCCCGCAGAAGATGTAGAGTTCAAGGCAATCTGGGAAGAAATCCCCGCTGATCCCAACACATACAGTGTTAAGTATTCATGGACAGGCGATGTTCCCTCAGATGTAACACTTCCCGACGCTCTTACTGATGTTCCCGCAGGTACAACAGTAACAGTTGCAGATGTTCCTTCATCAGAAGGTTACACATTTGCAGGTTGGTATTATAACGGCAAGCTTACCGAAAGCTTCGTAATGCCCGAAGGTGATGTTTCAATCACAGGTATCTGGACAAAGGACGAAGTTTCTCCCACCAAGTATGAACTTTCACTTAATGCAGCAGGCGGTACATTCGGTGACGGTACCGGCACTTATTCAAACAGCTTTGAAGAAGGTCAGACTGTTGTAACTCCCGGTGAACCCGCAAAATCAGGCTTCAAGTTCGCAGGTTGGGTAGATGCAAACGGTAACGCAGCAACAATGCCCGCAACAATGCCCGCAAACGATGTTTCACTTACAGCAACATGGTCAGAACTCTTTGATATCACATTTGTTGTAGACGGCGAAACATACGACACCGCAACAGATGCAGGTGAAGCCGGCGATCCTCTTCCCGTTCCCTCAAAGGGTGAGCCCGAAAAAGAAGGCTTCATCTTTACAGGTTGGGTAGATGCAAACGGTAACCCCGTAACAGAAATCCCCGATGCAGACACAACAGTTGAAGCATCATGGGAAGAAATCATTCCTGAAACCTATACTATTAAATATTATGACGGTTCAAATCTTCTTAAGACCGAACAGTATGAAGAAGACGAACCTATCGCAGAATTCACTCTTGAAAATAAAGAAGGCTACACCTTCAACGGTTGGACAGGTATGCCTGAAGACGGCCTTATGAACGCAGAGGATATCGAAGTATTCGCTGATTGGAGTGTTAACAAGCACGATATCACTCTTAATGCGGGTGAAGGCGAATTCTCAGATGAATCATCAATCTTCACAGAGGACGATGTTCCCTTCGGAACTCTTCTTTCAGGTATAGTTCCTCTTGAACCTACAAGAGACGGCTATACATTCGCAGGCTGGATGAATGACAGCGGCGAAATCGTAACTATCCCCACCACAATGCCTGATGAAGAAATTGATCTCACAGCTAAGTGGGAAATCAAGGAAATCACAGTTACATTTGATGCAGGCGAAGGTGCATTTGCAAACGGCGACTCAACAAAGGATGTAACAGGTGAATACGGTTCAGATATCACCGTTCCCGCAGATCCCACAAGAGAGGGCTTCATCTTCAAGGGTTGGAAGGGTCTTCCCTCAGACGGCAAGATGCCCGCAGAGGATATCACTGTTACCGCAGACTGGGAAGCAGAAGTTGTAACATATACTCTTACAATTGACGCAGCTGGCGGTAAGGTTGACGGTAAAGATAAGATTGTTAAGGAACTTGCAGCAGGTGAAGCTATTGCTGATGTTGCCGATCCCGTAAGAGAAGGCTATATCTTCAAGGGCTGGGATAAGGATATTCCCGACACAATGCCCGCAAATGACCTCACAATCACCGCAACATGGGAAGTAGAAGCAACTCCCACACATACAGTAACTTACTATCTCGCTAAGGACGGCGAAGTATTCGCTACCAAGACATTCGAGGAAGGCGAAACAATGACTCATCCCGATCCCGTTGCTGAAGGCATTGTCTTCAAGGGTTGGGCAGATGAAAACGGCAATCCTCTTCCCGAAAAGATGGGTAATGAAGATATCAAAGCCTATGCAGTAATTGATTATGTTAAGTCATATAAGGCAACTTATGTTTCAGATGGCGTAACATACGATGAATATGATGTTAAGTTCGGTGCAGAAATCCCCGTTCCCGAAACAGCTCCCACCAAGGAAGGTTATCTCTTCGCAGGTTGGAGAGATGCAAACGGTAAACCCGTAGCTGCAACAATGCCCGCTAAGGATGTAACATACACAGCTCAGTGGACAAAGGCTCCCGTTGCAGGCGAGCAGTTCACAGCTAAGTTTGTTGTTGACGGCGTAACTCACGCAATGAGCGTTCTTGAAGCAGGCGATAAGATTCCCGTTCCTCCCGCACCCACAAAGTTCGGTTATGTATTTGTTGGTTGGGAACCTGAAGTTCCTGAAGTAATGCCCGCTGAAAACCTTGTATTTGAAGCACAGTGGGAGCTTGACAAAACATTCGTAACAATCGTTGTTGGCGGAACTGTTATCTCAGGTGCAGTAATCGGAACAGCAATCGGCATCAACTCAGCTATCATCACAGGTGCTGTAATCGTTGGCGGTATCATCGTAATCGTTGGCGTTTCAGAACTCGTTAAGAACACACACACCGTAACTTATATGGTTGACGGTAAGGTTTATAAGACATACAAAGTTGTTAAGGGTACAAAGATTCCCGTTCCCGCAGATCCCTCAAAGGACGGCGCAGAATTCTCAGGCTGGACTCCCGAAATCCCCGAAAAGATGGGCGATTCAGATCTCGTATTCGAAGCACAGTGGGCAAGCGATTCAGATGTAATCATCCCCGATACAGGTTCAGCAGCAGGTATTGCAGCATTCGCAGCAATCTCAGGTGCAGCCGCAGCAGCTTATGTTCTTGTTAACCGCAAGAAGAAGGATGAAGAATAATCCTCAATAAAAGTTTAAAGGGACTGTCTTTTGACAGTCCCTTTTCTGTTTTTTGTAACATAATTTCCGTTTTGTTAATATACTGTAATTAGCAGATTATTGGAGGTTATGTTATGGATAAAATCGAAATGGAAAAACTTATGGATAAATACAGGGCGGAAATGCTCGAGTTCAGCCGACGGAATAATATGTCGGGATATCCCGATACGCTCAGCAATACAAATGATGCAAGAGAAAAAGCGATGAAAGATGC